>NZ_JBGQOJ010000016.1:0-73482 GCF_052119585.1 Pseudogemmobacter sp. W21_MBD1_M6
ATGACAACCAGCCTCCATCTCACACTGGCCCAATGTCTACACCGCCGTCAGATCAGGCGCAATTTTTAGAGGTGCCCATTCGTTATAATTGTTGAATTAAAGCTGAATTTGTGAAATGCAGGGGCATAATTTTGTATTTGAGGTGTAAAATGACGATTAAAACAACTGCACTCGCTGGCGCGATCCTTGCATTGAGCGCGCTCTCCGTTTCAGCTGGCAACGTGCTGGACACCAACATCGAGAACCAGCCGACAGAGCCAGTTGTGGTTACCAAAGGCGGTCTTGGCTTTTCACCAGCGCTGCTTCTTCCCCTCTTGTTGTTGCCACTTTTGTCTGGAAAAGACGGCGTGTCGTCGACCTCGGGCACATAAGACTGCCTCAGCGACCGCGCCAGTCGGCGCAAAGTGCAAAAATCGGAAAGACAGGTGGAAACACCTGTTTTTTTGCGTTTCGGACCCTTGGAATTTAAAATATATTCTGGTCGATCTTGACCCATTTCATTCAATAGTCTGGCTATGAAATCCATAGGCTCAGTCCGGCTGTTTTCTTGCCGGTTACGGAGCGGCCCCTTAGCTCTCGCGTTACCCCACAGCCCCAAATCACGCGCTGCACACCTTGCGTCGGCGGCGTTGCCTTTCTGGCGATCCCGTCTGTCTGGACAACAGCGGAAGACCGGACGGGTCTATTAACGGCCCGGAGACTGAAAATGGCCGCGTAATTTCTACGAATGCTTTCCGTTGAAAATGGGGGAATTAGCCACCCGGTGCGGTTTTCTGGAAATCGTTACAAAGTTTCGACAAATGCGCTTAAAACCGTTGGTGCAATTTCCTGAAAACTGAACAGCCCATTAATAGCCATACCCTAGCCTTGTAGATGGTGAGTGAAAAAGTGGGGGTCGTTATGGGCCTTTCTATGGGTATCTCCGGCAGGTTTTCTGCCGGAGCAATAGAGATGGATTTGCGTGTTCGTTCGTTGGATACGCTTGTATATTCGGGGCAATCCTATCTGATTTCGACGCTGTATAGCGGCGGATCGGCAAGGGTTTATCGGGTGGATCAAGGAACCACACCGACCGAGGTGACAATGCCGTTTGCACCATTCACGGTGTCAGGCGCGATATCGGTCGACATCGGCGAAGGGATCCAGCAGATACCGCTGGATCAGTTGGGATGGGCGGCGGAAAGCCCTTCGGCTGATAACGCCCTTGTCAGCCGAAGGATTGTCGTCGGTGCGCAGCAAGATGGACTCGAGGTTCTAACCGTTCCCGATACGGGTGGAATGCGGCTCTATCTTGGCGCAAGCGGTCTGGATGGTATATCAAGCTATCTGATTTCTTCCTCTGGAACGACATCGGCAGGCACCGTTCAGGCGTCTGGCGGGCCGGGACTGGCATCCAGCATTTCAACCATGGCGACCTTCACCTTCAACAACGTGGACTACCTTGCCGCCGCATCAACCACAGATAGCGGAGTGTCGGTGTTCAGGCGCCTGCAAGGCGGCACAATGGATTTCAGCGATCGACTTGGTGCTGCGGATGGCATCGGGATGAACACGCCAACAAAGATCCAGCCGATACAGATCAATGACCAACTATTTCTCGTGACGGCGGCCCTTGGCGGGACTGTCACCGTGCTGCGTCTGGACGCGGACGGATCCCTGAACCTTGTCGACCATGTTCTTGACGGCCTTGAAACCCGCTTTGACTCTGCAACGGCCATGGAAACCTTTGAACATGACGGTCAGCACTTTCTGATCGTCGGGGGCGGCGATCTGGGACTTAGCCTTTTGCAGTTGCTGCCCACGGGCAAACTGTTGCACCACGCCAGCCTTGCCGACAGCGCGACAACAGTTCTGGACAACATCAGCGATCTGGTTGTCACGACCATTGGCGCAAGCATCTTTGTCTTCATATCCTCGGACGCCGACAACGGAATTACGCAGCTTGAAATTGACACCTCCACCCTTGCCGCGCTTCTGCTCGCGACTGCGGGAACACCTTTGATCGGGACGGGTGCAGACGAGATATTGATAGGGGGTGCGGGGTCTGACCGACTGGAAGGGGCTGCCGGAAACGACATCCTTTACGACGGGGCTGGAAACGACGTTCTGCTGGGGGGCGCGGGTGCGGATGTCTTCGCCTTTTCCAAAGATGGACAGCTTGACCGGATCGAGGACTTCAACCCCGCCGAGGACCGTCTGGATCTGTCGGATTGGGGCATGATCTACGCAATGTCCGCTGTAACCATCCAACCCCTGACGGGCGGGGCCAGACTGACCTTTGGTACGGAAACGCTGGAAGTTCTATCGTCTTCGGGGCAGGCGTTGACAGCGCAAGTAATGAATGGCGCTTTGGTTACCGCGCTACAGCGACCCGTGACCAACCTGATCGACGTGAACGCGCAGCCGACCCCTGTGACCCTGTCCGCACCAAACCAGGGCGCACTTCTGGAGGCAAGCACACCCGCCTTGACCTTGATCGGCGGATCGGGGTTCGACATCGCGGATTATTCCCTTGGCGCAGCGGGAATAACCGCCAACCTGCACGCCCCCGCGACCAACACCGGCAGCGCGGGCGGCGACCTTTACACCAGCATCGAAGGGCTTCGCGGAACACGGTTTGACGATGTTCTCGTTGGTGACACCCTGGCCAATCTGCTGTTCGGAGAAGAGGGCAATGATCACCTTTCCGGGGGGCCGGGCAGCGATACGCTTGATGGCGGGATCGGAAATGACTGGCTGTTCGACCCGCTTGGTCCGACCCGTTTCATCGGCGGGCAAGGCGACGATACGGCCATTGCCCTGCAAGGGGTGGGTATTTTCGAGGAGGCCGACCTGCCCGACACGGGGTCTTCCACGCTGAACGATATCTTCGCCGGTGGCTATGGAAATGACGTTATTTCCGGGGGGGCGGGGCGCGATCTGCTGATCGGTGACTATGGCGCCTCCTTCTATTTCGGGTCCGACACGCTGACCGGCGGAACCGGAGATGACTATCTTCAAGGCGGTTTTGGCGCCGACGTCTTTGTGTTCAGAAGGGGGGACGGTCACGACATCATCGGGCAATACACGACAAGCGCCGCATTTTCCCGCGCGGTTGATGACCTGATCCCAGTCGCGGCGGATTTCGAACCGGGCGTGGACAGAATAAGACTGGAGGGGTTTCCCGATGCAACCGATGGAGCCACGGCATTGGCGTTGATTTACCGGAATACGGCAGGCTTTGCAGAATTCAATCTGGACGGGACGATGGTAACCTTCTGGGGCATTGATCCGTCACAGCTTTCAGCGAACGATTTTCTTATCTGATTTACCCTGCCTTAGGACTTCGTCTTTATCACGCTATGCATGCGGGTCCTGTACATCATAAAGCAATGCCTCTGCGCAGTCTTCTTGTGCGTGACGCTTATGGCAAGTGGCGGCGGAGGGGGCGGCGGCGCGGGAACGTCTGTTATGACACCCTTGCCAGCGCCCAACCCCGCACCGACGCCGATTCCAGCGGTGACCGCCACTGTCGAGGGAATTTCGGTCAACAGCGCGACGCTTCGCACTGCGATACGGACCCTGCAAATGAACACCATAGAAAATACGGTAGTGATCGACGGGACAGAGTTTGCGACAGGTCCATCAACCCTCACTTCGGGGTTGCAGGATGTCTTCGCGCTTGTCCCCGGGGCCGGCGATACAAAGCTTGTCGCGCGATCGACAAAGGCGCCCGACATGCCCGCCACGGGATCCAGCATCTATAGCGGCACAGCCAAGGTTCTGATTGCAGACGGGTCATCGACTTATATGGTGACGATGGATGCCCTGACCACAGTCACATTCGGAACCAGCGGGCATGTCGGATTTTCAGGAACGTCAGTCGCACAAGGCGGCACCGTTGTTGACGTATCAGGCAGCAGGAACTATGCGCCGAACGGAAGTGAGACCGTCGCGTTCAGCAACTTGGCGCTGTCGGGTCAATCCTTTTCCGCAACATCGGCATCGCGGGCTGCGGCATCCGGATTTGGCGCAGGACCAGAGCTGTTCGATCCGGACGCCACGCTTTATGCAAACGGGGTTTTTGCGGGCCAGACACCAGAGGAACTTACAGGGGTGGCATCGGCAAGGGCGTCAAGCGGTGCCGAGGCATTGGTCACCTTCACGGGATCACGTTAGGCGGGCACAGGACTCAAAGTATCCCGAACGACACCAGGACGAGGCAAATCCAAGCCGCATTTTGGTGGATAGGGGGGCACCTGTCATGCAGGACGCCTTTCCTTTTCGTTCATCCAGCCAAAGCGCAATATGACACTCAACGTCTAAACGGATGTGGTCGGAGTGAGAGGATTCGAACCTCCGGCCCCTGCCTCCCGAAGGCAGTGCTCTACCAAGCTGAGCTACACTCCGACTATGGGCCGCGATTTAAACGCTTGCGCGAAATTTGACAAGCCCCGCGATCGGCCTATCGCCTTCGTCGAAGGATCGGCCCGAAGCGAGGGAACGTGCCGGTCTCGATACGCCCGCGCCCCTGAAGGTTTGGCGCGGTTCTGGATGTATCGGTGCGCCCTTCGCGGAACAGGATGTACAGACCGCTTGCGATAATCACACCGGCACCGATTGCGGTTGGCGCATCGGGCTTTTCCCCGAAAATGAACCAGCCATAGCCCGCCGCCCAGATGATCTGCGAGTATTGCATCGGGGCGACAATGACAGCCTCGCCATTGCGATAGGCGGCGATAACAAGCAGTGTTGCAAGAAAGGCGAATAACGCGATCACGGCAAGGCCCCCGAACTCGACCGCATCCATCGGTTTGTAAACGAATGGCAGGGCCAACCCCATCACCACAAAGTTGGCAACCATCGGGTATAGCAACAGAGCGGCGCTTCTTTCTTCCTGACCGATTTTACGAACGATGATCGAGGCAAGAGCACTGCTGACTGCGGCCGTCATTGCCGCAAAATGGCCAAGCGTGAACGGCTCTGCGCCGGGCCGCAGGACAATAAGAACACCGACCAGACCGGCAATAACCGCAGCCCAGCGCCGAAGGCGAACCGTTTCCCCCAAAATGGGAATGGCAAGAACGGTGATCAAAAGCGGGGCGGCAAACAAAATCGCATAGGTCTGGGCCAATGGCAAAACAGAAAACGCATAGAATGCACAGACGCCGGTCACCACAGTTGCGACAGTGCGAACAGCCGTCCACCATGGATGCACCGGCCGCAAATTACCGTGCGTCGCATCGCGCATCAACATCACGGTGACATAGGGAAACCCTAACAGCACACTAAAGAACACGATCTGGAACGCCGCGAACTCTGCGCCCAATGTTTTTACGATCACATCGTGCGTTGCGTAAATTCCAAAGGCTGCTAGCGCAAACAATGCGCCTTTCAGGTTAGATTTCGGCGCCACCGGCATGTTCCCTAAGACTGTGCGAATAATCCATCTCTGCGGGAAACCGTCCCTGCAATGCAAGCCCCCATTCAAGAGATAGCCGAACGGCGCATCATATTTTCGGTCATTTATGCAAAAGGGCCAGAGCATACGCCCTGGCCCCGCAAAAATCATGCTAAACGCAAATTAAAGGCTGGCATCCAGTGCGGCCAGAATTGCATCGCCCATTTCAGTGGTCGACACCGGCGTGCCATCACCCTTTTGCATCAGATCCGCTGTCCGGACACCATCTGCCAGAACGGCCTCGACGGCCTTTTCCAGACGATCGGCCTCTGCGCCTTGGTCGAACGAGTAGCGCAGCGCCATCGCAAACGACAGGATGCAGGCAATCGGGTTCGCCTTACCCTGGCCCGTGATGTCGGGGGCCGAGCCGTGCACCGGTTCGTACAGCGCCTTTGGAAGGCCGCTGGCCATGGGCGCCCCAAGCGAGGCGGAGGGGAGCATACCGAGCGATCCGGTCAGCATAGCCGCGCAATCCGACAGGATATCGCCGAACAGGTTGTCGGTGACGATCACATCAAACTGCTTGGGCCAGCGGACCAGCTGCATCGCACCGTTGTCGGCATACATATGGCTCAGCTCTACATCGGGATACTCGTTGTCGTGCACCCACTGCACCTCTTCGCGCCACAGAATGCCAGATTCCATAACGTTCGCCTTCTCCATAGAGCAGACCTTGTTGCTGCGACGCCGCGCCAGTTCAAAGGCAGAGCGGGCAACGCGACGAATTTCGTTGGTGGTATAGCGCTGGGTGTTCACGCCGATACGGCCACCTTCGTTGTCGGGGGTGATGCCGCGCGGCTCGCCGAAATAGACACCCGAGGTCAGTTCGCGGACGATCATGATATCAAGGCCTGACACCACTTCGGTCTTTAGCGACGAGAAATCGGCAAGCGCGTCAAAGCACTGGGCGGGACGCAGGTTCGCGTAAAGGTCCATTTCCTTGCGCAGACGCAGCAGGCCGCGCTCTGGCTTGACGCTAAAATCGAGGACATCGTATTTCGGGCCACCAACAGCACCAAGCAACACCGCATCCGCCGCCTGCGCACGCTCCATCGTCTCGTCGGTCAGGGGCGTGCCATGCGCGTCATAGGATGCGCCACCCACAAGGCCGTGACTGACGTTGAACTTCAGGTCGCGCTTTGCGCCATACCAGTCAATGACGCGTGTGACTTCGGCCATGACTTCGGGGCCAATGCCGTCTCCGGCGAGGATAAGAAGCGAAGGGGTGCTCATGTCTTATGTGTCCTAGGGTTTTGAACGGGTTGCCTTCGCGTAACGGGTTGCCTGCGCGGGGTCAAGAAACGACCGCCTTCGCGCCCCTGTCAAGGTACGATATCGACCCAGACAAGCCGGTGTCGGGATGCGACAGCCGTATCATTGCCTGGAGGATCGGCATCGGGGCTATCCGGGGCGGGCCAGAACACCCCCGCATCAAGAACCCCAAGCCGCGCCGACGGCAGAACATAGTCGACCCTTAGGTTTCCGGGGCCGTCCTGATCGGGCCAGTCCACCGTATCAAGCGCGGGATCGCCGCTGTGGTCGGGATTTGCTGCGGCCCGCCCCCCGTTGCTGCGCGGCTGCGGGTCCTGAACAGCGGCATGCGACAGCAGAGCGGCGATCGCATCAGGCAAACCATCGCCGTCGGATGGGTCAAGATTGGCATCTCCGAGTATGACAAAACGGTCGGGAGGCGGGTGTTCAAGTGCGCCGTCAAGAAGCAGGGTCCAGAACCGCGTCTCGTCATGATTGCGCCGCCCATTGCGGTCTTCGGGGCCGTCAAAGACCGGCGGGCTCGCATGAAACGCGAGAAGATGCAGTGCTGTCCCGTCTGGCAAAAGCACAGGAACAGCCCAGTGCCCGGTTGTTGACAGCCGTTGGAAGTCGCGTCCGTTTTGCGCCGCAAGGGGGGCCTCGTCCTTCAGCGGGAACAAAGCGCCGGGAAGGTCGGCCCAAAGACCGGCACTGTAGTCTTGCGCGTTGGCGACATCGATCGGCAATCTGGACAGGATCGCCATACCGCCCTGCCCCGCGAACGCGCCATAGCCTTGCGCGTCATTCGGGGTGCCAAGGCGACCGTCACCGTCCAGATCCAGACCTGTGGCACGGCCGGTGTTGGGGCGAAGGGCAAAATGATAGGGATAGTCCGCATCGGCGGCACCCAGAACATCGGAAAACGCGCCAAGGGCCGCACCGCCAAAGTCATAGTCAAAGCCCGTCAAAAGCAGGATATCGGGGTCAACATGCGCAATAATTGCGACTACGGCCCGGATCTGCGGATTTTTCCGAGACAGAATATCCCGCAGCAAAAGCCCGGGTCCGGCGCGCGACATCGCGACATTGAAGGTGGCTATCCGCAGCGGATCTGCATGAACCGGACAGGCCGTTAACCAAAAAATCAGGCTGGCAACAAACCAGCGCGATCCGCTGCCTCGTGGTTGAGGCGGCGCTTTTCCTCGATCATTGATGCAACCTGCCCCATCGCGATACCGCGCATAAACAGGCTGGCAGGAAGAAACGCCCATGCGGCCATCATCCATATCAGTGTGTGCGGCGCATCAAGCGACAGCGGGGAAAAAGACCCACTGCCCGCCTTGACCACTGCGGGTGTCAAGAATGGCAGCAAAAACCCTAATGCAATGTTAAAGCGCGCATCACGCTCCAGACGTTCGACAACGTCGCCACCAGCGGTCGGGTCGAACGTGGGCAGGTTGATCCAGACATTGAACGTGCCGCTGGCGGACGGCCAGTTGAAGACCCGCAACAGGATCACGAAAATCGCCAATGTCAGAAGAGAAATCAGATAGCTGAGCCCGGCAGCGGTCCGCAGAAGGTCGATCTGTTCCGGCGAGCTTCCGTCTGGCAGCGCCACCAGAACAAGGCGCACAGGGCTATAGGGGAAATCTATGGCGTGGCCGATCACGTTTCCGACCGCATCGACCAAAAGGGTCAGAGTCGTAGGCTCGACCTTACCGCGACACACGACGGTCAACAGGAACACGGTCAGAAACAAAGAGATAAAGCGCACACGGTTGAACGGCGGAGCGTCCCGAAACTCGACAAGGCCGGGATAGGTTGACCCGTATTCGAATATGGTCAGCATGGCGGCAAAGATGGCGACCAGGGCGACGATCTGAGTCGTGTCGGCCCCCACTCCCGGAAGGAGCAGCGATGGCGTTGCAATAAGCACCACCACAAATACCGCGCGCACGATGGCGCCTGCCAGTTGCGAAATCACTGCTCTATACCCTCAATGTGGACGGAAGCGATGCTATGCCGCGACCTTGTTCCAACGTGTGCCCGCGCATTGTGGCGGCCTGCCTCATTCTTGCCCAATTTTTGCCTTCTTTCGCCAAATACCACAAGCCATTGCCGTATAAGACTTAACCATTGAGGCAATTTCGGGGAAAAACTGGTGCGACTTTGCATCAAATGCGGCGCAAAAAAAGGGCCCCCGCAGCGGGAGCCCTAGATGTTGTGGCTGTAGGGGGTATTAGACCCAAGGACGTGATGCAGCGGCTTTTTCTTCGAATGTATCGATGGATTTCACATTTTCCATCGTCAGGCCGATATCGTCCAAGCCATTCATCAGGCAATGTTTTTTGAAGGCATCCACCTCGAAGGGGAACGATTCTCCGTCGGAGGTTGTGACCGTCTGCGCCTCAAGGTCAATCGTGACGCGGGCGTTTGCGCCTTTCTGGGCGTCGGCCATCAGGATATCCACCTGCTCTTTCGGCAGGGTGATGGGCAAAATGCCGTTCTTAAAGCAATTGCTGTAGAAAATATCGGCATAGCTGGTCGAAATCACGCAACGGATGCCGAAATCAAGCAAGGCCCAGGGCGCGTGTTCACGCGACGAGCCACAGCCGAAGTTGTCGCCAGCCACCAGAATCTCGGCGTGGCGATAGGCGGGCTGGTTCAGAACAAAGGTCTCGATCTCTGATCCATCCTGATTATAGCGCATCTCGTCAAACAGGTTCACGCCAAGGCCCGACCGCTTGATCGTTTTCAGGAACTGCTTTGGAATGATCATATCGGTGTCGATGTTGATCAGATCCAGAGGCGCGGCGATGCCGGTGAGTTTGTCGAAGGTTTCCATTACATGATCTCCCGCACATCGGTCAGATGGCCTGTGATTGCTGCTGCGGCCGCCATCGCGGGCGACAAAAGATGTGTCCGGCCACCACGGCCCTGACGACCCTCGAAGTTGCGGTTGGAGGTTGCCGCGCAACGCTCGCCCGGCGCCAACTGATCGGGGTTCATCGCAAGGCACATGGAACAGCCCGCCAGACGCCACTCGAAACCGGCATCGAGAAAGATCTGCGCAAGACCTTCTTCTTCGGCTTGCGCACGGACCAGACCGGAACCGGGCACGACCATCGCCCGCATCCCGTCCTTGATCTTTTTGCCTTTCAGGATCGCGGCGGCGGCGCGCAAATCCTCGATCCGGCCATTGGTGCAGGAGCCAATGAACACGGTGTCGATTTTGACATCCGACAATTTTTCACCAGAGGTCAGACCCATGTATTCGAGCGCACGCTTGACCGCGTCGACCTTGCCACCGGTGAAATCCTCGGGGAAGGGCACAGTTGCGGTGATCGGCAAAACGTCCTCTGGCGAGGTGCCCCATGTGACCAGCGGCGCGATGTCTTCGGCCTTGATCGTGATGGATTTGTCGAAATGCGCGCCTTCGTCGGTGAACAGCGTTTTCCAATAGGCCACCGCGGCTTCCCACTGGGCGCCTTTGGGGGCATGCGGACGGCCCATGCAATAGGCGTATGTCTTTTCGTCCGGTGCGATCAGCCCAGCGCGGGCGCCGCCTTCGATTGCCATGTTGCAGACGGTCATCCGGCCTTCCATCGAAAGGTCACGGATCGCCTCGCCGCAATATTCGATCACATAGCCGGTGCCGCCGGCGGTGCCGGTCTCGCCGATCACGGCCATCGTGATGTCCTTGGCGGTGACGCCAGGGCGCAGCTTGCCGGTGATCTCGACCTTCATGTTCTTGGACTTTTTCTGGATCAGCGTTTGCGTCGCCAGAACATGTTCAACCTCGGATGTGCCGATGCCATGTGCCAGCGCACCGAACGCGCCATGGGTCGCGGTGTGGCTGTCGCCGCACACAACGGTCATGCCGGGAAGGGTCCAGCCCTGTTCCGGGCCGACGATATGGACGATGCCCTGACGCACGTCGGACACGGGGTAATAGTGAATCCCGAAATCCTTGGCATTCTTGTCCAGCGCTTCGAGCTGGATTTTGGATTCTGGGTTCGCGATGCCCGTCGCACGGTCCAGCGTGGTCGGCACGTTGTGATCCGGCACGGCAATGGTCTTTTCCGGCGCGCGCACCTTGCGGCCCGTCATGCGCAGACCTTCAAAGGCCTGCGGGCTGGTCACTTCGTGCACCAGATGGCGGTCGATATAAAGAAGGCAGGTGCCGTCGTCGGCCTGATGGGCGACATGTGCATCCCAGATTTTATCGTAGATTGTCTTCGGGGCGGTCATGATGGTCCTCTCCCGTGATGTGTTAAGGATATTGAAACGCGGCTAACGGAATGCGGGCCTATAGGCTGGCAAGGACCGTATGGGTCGCACCAAAGAACCGCCAAGGCAGTCGTGCGCGATCATCCATGTCAAAAACGGGTTTCATGGCATGTCAGATATAGCCCCATCCCTTTTCCTGCAAGGGTTTGCTGTACTTGTCAGGGCCACAACCGCCATGCGAAGGTGAATAAAAGCGCAGGGATCGCATGGAAACCGAAATTCAGTCCTTTCTTGAACAGTTGAATGCGCTTTGGGTGTCGGGCAAGGCATCGTTTGCCAATCTGTTGCTTGCGTCGCGCCTGAACCAGATCGTGATTCTGGTCGGGTGTCTGGTTGCCGCCTTTTTGCTGCGGCGCTGGCTTGCCCCGAAGGTCCACGCCTGGATGCGCACGCTGGAAGGTCGGCCGAAGTGGCAGCTGCGGGGGCTTGTCATTGTTCACAGGCGATTGCAGCTGATCCTGTTCGCGCTGATGGCCTGGGCTGCGACCGCGATCATGGCCGAAGTTTATCATTTCCCGTCACGTCGCTATATTCTGGCGCTGGTCGCGACGATTGCGACCGCCTGGCTGATCGTGGGCATCGCCACGCGGTTGGTCAAGAACCGCCTGTTGCGCCAAACAGTCACCTATGGGCTGTGGGTCTATATCACGCTGTATTATCTGGGTCTGATCGAGGATGTGACCAACCTGCTGGACGGGTTCGGGATGCAGTTCGGCGATTTTCGCCTGTCTGCGCTGACCCTTATAAAAGCGATGGTGGTCACGGGGATCCTGTTCACCGGCGCCCGCCTTTTGTCGACCTCTACCGCGACGCGGATCCGCGAGAATCAGGATATGTCGCCGTCGATGCGGGTTCTGGCGGTCAAGGCCATCCAGATCTCGTTATACGGATCGGCGTTCTTTGTCGGGCTGAAGGCTGTGGGGTTCGATCTGACCGGGCTGGCGGTGCTGTCGGGGGCCATCGGTGTCGGCCTTGGATTCGGTTTGCAAAAGGTGGTGTCGAACCTTGTGTCGGGAATTATCATCCTGCTGGACAAGTCGATCAAGCCCGGCGACGTGATCAGCCTTGGCGAGACCTTTGGCTGGATCAACAGTCTTGGGGCGCGGTATGTGTCGGTTGTGACGCGGGACGGCAAGGAATACCTGATCCCGAACGAAGACCTGATCACCGGGCAGGTGGTGAACTGGTCGCATTCCAACGACTTTGTGCGGCTGGATATCTTTTTCGGAACAGCCTACGGCAACGATCCTCATCTGGTGCGCAAGCTGGCGGTCGAGGCGGCGAATGGCGTCGACCGGGTTCTGAAGGACCGGACGGCGGTCTGTCATATCGTGGGGTTCGGGGACAGTTCGGTGGATTACATCCTGCGATTCTGGATCAGGGATCCGACGGGAGGCCTGACGAACATCCGCGGGAATGTGTATCTGGCGCTATGGGATGTGTTCAAGGAAAACGGCATTTCCATCCCCTTCCCGCAACGCGAAGTGCGGATGTTGGGCGAAACATCGCGTATCCCTGTCACAATTGCGGATTAACCTGAGGACAAGAGGCGGAAAAGGCTTGCGTCGGATTTCTGCCACAGGTATCGCGGCCCGTTCCGTATGCATTGAGATTTTGTCAATCTGGTGCTATTTTGTAAACAAGCTCTGCGCCGGGGCGGGATCGGCGTGCCACGAAGGAGGACGACGTTCTGTCCCAAACTATAAAAGCGACCAACGGCGTGGTTGCACCGGAAAGGGCCGTGACCGGCCATTCTGCCGATATCTCGAGCGAGCAACTGCTTGAAATGATCCTGACATCGCTGGACGACGACAAGGCCGAAGATGTGGTCTCGATTGATCTGCACGGGAAAACCCAAATGGCCGACTATATGGTTGTCTGCTCGGGTCGTTCCTCGCGGCAGGTCGGGGCTATGGCTGAAAAGCTTGTTGACCGGCTGAAGCAGGATCACGGACGCATCTGCAAAGTCGAGGGCAAGGATCAGGGCGATTGGGTGCTGATTGATACGGGCGACATTATCGTCCATATCTTCCGTCCCGAAGTGCGCGAGTTCTATCAACTTGAAAAAATGTGGATGACCCCGGGGGCACCCGCGGAACACGCATAATGCGTGTTCACATTTGTGCCGTCGGCCGCCTTCGGGCCGGGCCGGAACGCGCATTGATCGACGACTACGTCAAACGATTTGACCGGACGGGACGGGCCCTTGGCCTTGGCCCGTGCGGGCTGATCGAGGTCGAGGACAAGAAGGGTGGCGGGCAAGAGGCCGAAGCAGCCCTTCTGGAACGCGCCGTGCCTGCGGGGTCTTTGGTGGCGATGCTGGACGAACGCGGCAGGGGCATGACCTCGCCTGAATTTGCGGGGCAGTTGGCGCAATGGCGCGATACGGGGCGTCAGGACGTGACATTCGTCATTGGCGGCGCCGACGGATTGATCCAGCCTTACCGCGACACGGCTGATTTCAAGCTGTCCTTTGGCGCCATGGTCTGGCCGCATATGCTGGCCCGGGTGATGCTGAGCGAGCAATTGTACCGCGCCGCGTCGATCCTTGCAGGTTCCCCCTATCACCGCGCCTGATCTTGCCCTTCATGTGTCTGGCCCCTAGAACTGGCACAAGCAAAAAGGACCGCAAAAAATGACCACGCCGAAACCCGTAGTTCTGTGCATCCTTGACGGCTGGGGCCTGTCCGACACGACGGTCGGAAACGCACCCGCGCTGGCAAAAACACCGACCTTTGACCGCATCATGGCGACATGCCCCCATGCGACGCTGGTGACCCATGGCCCCGACGTCGGATTGCCGACCGGGCAGATGGGCAATTCCGAAGTGGGCCATACGAATATCGGCGCGGGCCGCGTTGTGGCGATGGACCTTGGCCAGATTGATCTGGCAATCGAGGACGGCTCGTTTTTCAAGAACCCCGCCCTGCTGGATTTCATCGCAAAGCTGCAAGACACCGGCGGCACCGCGCATGTGATGGGCGTTGTTTCCGACGGCGGCGTGCACGGGCATATCCTGCACATGCTGGCGGCGGTCCACGCGATTGCGCACGCCGGAGTGCCGGTTGTGATTCACGCGATCACCGACGGGCGCGATGTGGCGCCGAAATCGGCAGAGGGATTCATTGCGCAGCTGGAGGCGGGCCTGCCCGCAAATGCAAAGATCGCCACGGTGATCGGCCGCTACTATGCGCTGGACCGTGACAACCGCTGGGAGCGGGTCGAGACCGCCTATCGCGCGATGATCAAAGGCGACGGAGCCACAGGCGCGACGGCTGCGGATGCCGTGGCCCAGGCCTATGCGACGGGCAAGACCGATGAATTCGTGCCGGCCACGGTGATCGGGGATTACACGGGTCTGAAAGGTGGCGACGGGTTCTTTTGCCTGAACTTCCGCGCCGACCGCGCCCGCGAGATTCTGGCCGCCATCGGCCAGCCCGATTTCGACGGGTTCAAGACCGGTGCCCGCCCGAAACTGTCGGCGTTTCTTGGTATGGTCGATTACTCGTCGGACCATAACCGCTATATGACCACCGCCTATCCCAAGCAAACCATCGTCAACACGCTGGGGGCATGGGTCGCACAGCACGGGCTGAAACAATTCCGTCTGGCCGAGACAGAGAAATACCCCCATGTGACGTTCTTTTTGAACGGCGGCATCGAGGTGCCAGAGACCGGCGAGGACCGGTTCATGCCGAAATCGCCCAAGGTCGCGACCTATGACATGCAACCCGAGATGTCCTCGATCGAGGTGACGGACCGCTTTGTCGAGGCGATCGGCGCGGGCTATGATCTGATCGTGGTGAACTATGCCAACCCCGACATGGTCGGCCATACCGGCGATCTTGAGGCGGCGATGCAGGCCTGCGCTGCGGTTGATGCGGGGCTGGGCCGTGTGCTGGACGCGCTTGAAAAGGTCGGCGGCGCGATGATCCTGACCGCGGACCACGGCAATTGCGAGATGATGATCGACCCCGTGACAGGCGGGCCGCATACCGCGCATACCACCAACCTTGTTCCAGTAGCCCTGATCGGCGGGCCAGAGGGTGTATCGTTGAAATCGGGGCGGCTTGCCGATCTGGCGCCAACGCTGCTTGACTTGATGGGACTGCCGAAGCCGGACGAGATGACGGGGGTATCGCTGATATCGTGAGCGGTCGTTTCGCCATTGCGCTGGCGCTGACCCTGTTGACGGCGGGGCAAAACGCGCAGGCTCAGACCGACCCTGCGCTGGTCGCACGTCGCGCTGCGGGCCAGATTGCGGCGGCCTCGCTTGCCCTGCGGGATGCCGAGACGGCGCAAGACCGCGTGGCCGCCCTGACCCAGACCATACAGGCCTTCGAGGAAGGCCTAGTCGCCATGCGTGAAGGATTGCGCCGCGCGTCGATCCGGGAACAGGTGATCGCCAGGGATTTCGAGAAGAAGAGCACCGAAGTCTCGCGGCTTCTGGGGGTGATGCTGTCGATGCAGAGCTCTGCCTCTCCGGTTATCTTATTGCATCCGTCCGGGCCGCTTGGAACCGCGCGGTCAGGGATGATTCTGGCCGATGTCACCCCTGCGGTTCAGGCCGAGGCCGCAGCTCTGCGCACCAGACTGGAAGAGGTGACGCTGCTGCGCGAATTGCAGCAAGGCGCGGCGGCGACGCTGGAAACAGGGTTGAGGGGGGTTCAGGACGCGCGGACGAAACTGTCGCAAGCGGTGTCGGACCGGACAGACCTGCCGATGAGTTTTGTCGAGGATCCGGTTAAAACGGCTATTCTTCTGGAAAGCAGCGAGACGCTGGAAGGCTTTGCCAGCGGTCTTGCGGAAATCGCGGACGAAGACGCGACAGCAAAGTTGCCCGATTTCCGCTCCGCAAAGGGCACTTTGCCGCTGCCCGTCACCGGAACGCTGTTGCGCCGGTTTCAGGAACCCGATGCGGCGGGAATCAGACGACCGGGCATTGTGATGGCCACGCGCCCCCTGGCACTGGTCACAACGCCATGGCCCGCGACGATCCGCTATCGCGGTCCGCTGCTGGACTACGGAAATGTGATGATACTGGAACCCTCTGGCGACTATCTTATCATTCTTGCAGGGCTTAACCGTGTTTACGGAGATGTCGGGCAGGTCCTGCCCGCAGGTGCCCCTGTGGGCCTGATGGGCGGGGCGGACCCCGCAGTGGGGGCGTTTTTGACAACAGCCGCCGAAGGTGGTGGCGCAGATCGGACAGAAACGCTTTATATAGAACTGAGAGAAGGGCAATCGCCCGTGGACCCGGCCAAGTGGTTCGCTTTGGACAAGGAATAGATGGAATGAAAAAATTCGCGATGGCCGCAGTTGTTGGCACCCTGACGGGCGCTCTTTTGACCACGCAGGTTGCGGGCCCTTTGCTGGCGCAAGAAGCCGAGAGCAAGTCTTCGGTCTACGAACAACTGGACCTGTTCGGTGATATATTTGAGCGGATCCGGTCGCAGTACGTCGAGGAAGTGGAGCCGGGCAAGCTGATTGATGCCGCGATCAACGGCATGCTGACCTCGCTTGACCCGCATTCCAGCTATATGTCGCCCGATGATGCCGCCGCCATGCGCGTGCAGACACGCGGCGAATTCGGCGGTCTGGGAATCGAGGTTACGCAGGAAGAGGGCTTTGTCAAAGTCGTCTCGCCGATCGATGGCACCCCCGCCGACGAAGCAGGTGTCGAATCGGGCGACTTCATCACCCATGTGAACGGTGAAAGCGTTCTGGGCCTGAGCCTGGATCAAGCGGTAGAGATGATGCGCGGGCCGGTCGGATCGGAAATCATCATCACCCTTGTTCGGGAAGGCATCGCCGACCCCTTCGATGTATCCATCGTGCGCGACACGATCAAGCTGACCGCCGTGCGCAGCCGCGACGTTGGCCAGACCGTGGTTCTGCGGATCACAACCTTCAACGACCAGACCTATCCCAACCTTGAAGAGCAGCTGAAAAAGTCGGTCGAGGAGCTGGGCGGCATGGACAAGGTCAATGGTTTTGTCGTCGATTTACGCAACAATCCCGGCGGGTTGCTGGTGCAGGCGATCAAGGTTTCGGACGCCTTCCTCGACAAGGGCGAGATCGTGTCGACCCGTGGCCGCAACCCGGCCGACGGCGAACGCTACAACGCGGAACCCGGCGATTTGGCGATGGGTAAACCCATTGTCGTGCTGATCAACGGCGGCTCTGCCTCTGCATCCGAAATCGTGGCCGGCGCGCTGAAGGACCACCGCCGCGCGATCGTCGTGGGCACCAAAAGCTTCGGCAAAGGCTCTGTCCAGACGGTGATGCCGCTGCGGGGCGATGGCGCGATGCGCCTGACCACAGCCCGGTATTACACGCCGTCGGGCCGCTCTATCCAGGCGCTTGGCGTCTCGCCCGACATCATCGTGCAACAGCCGCCAAGACGGCCCGATGCCGCCGAGGAAGAGGAAAAATCCGCCGCAAGCAAAACCCGCACAGAGGCGGATCTGCGCGGCAGCCTGAACAACGACTCGATGACAGAGGACGAGAAGAAGCAGCTGGAGGATGATTTTGCCAAGGCAGAAGAGGCCGCAAAGCTGCGCGAGGAAGACTATCAGCTGGCCTATGCGATCGACATCCTGAAGGGATTGTCCGCCATCGCACCTGCCGCTGAATAAGGAAAGCGGGCCGGTGGAAACGCCGGCCCGACGCGTATCATGACCCCAGAACAAATATCCCGACTGCCCTATCGACCCTGCGTCGGCGTGATGCTTGTGAACGCTGCGGGCGAAATCTTTGTCGCCCAGAGGATCGACAGCGATATACCCGCCTGGCAAATGCCGCAGGGCGGTATAGACAAGGGCGAAGCGCCGGACGCGGCCGCCCTGCGGGAGCTGTTCGAGGAAACCGGCGTGCGGCCAGATCTGGTAACCGTGGTGGCAGAAACCCCCGACTGGATCCCCTATGATCTGCCGCATCACATCGTGCCGAAAATCTGGAAGGGCCGATTTCGCGGACAAGAGCAGAAATGGTTCCTGATGCGCTTTCACGGCTCCGATGCCGATATCGACATCACCGCAGACCCCCGAGAGTTCTCGGAATGGCGCTGGTTGTCGGCAGATCAGGTTCTTGCAGGGATCGTTCCGTTCAAGCGTGACACCTATGCCCGCGTGATCGACACCTTCCTACCGTATCTTTCTTGACCTTTCTTTGTTCTGAAAATATCCCTGCACGCGGCAAACGCCATGGCGGCGATTGCGGCAGCAAGAAGCGGCGCAAAGCTGCCAATGGTCAATCAAAATGGCGCGGTTCTGTCGCCACGTACCACGCCTGTTTTGCAGGACTGATACGCCAGAACGGATATAATCAGGACTGTGCAATACTCTAGCGGAGGGTTTGGTGATCCCGACTGGAGTCGAACCAGTAACCTGCCCCTTAGGAGGGGGCTGCTCTATCCAGTTGAGCCACGGGACCACAGTTTGTGTTTTCGCGTCAAATCAAAGGATCTGCAACCGTGTTCTTTCACATATGATGACGCAGGGGCCGTGTAGAACGATCTCTCGCGGTCATCTGCACGCAACGTCCTGTTGACCGATGGCTTGGACAAGAGAAAACTTTATCGCTAACACTGTCTTACGGCCTCTTTGCGGTCGGCCATTCAGGATATCAAAACGTGACACGCCCCCCGCTGCCCGAGACAAAGCGCACTTTGACCCTTCGTGATGTGTCAGAGGCATCAGGCGTCAGCGAAATGACCGTCAGCCGGGTGCTGCGCAATCGGGGCGATGTGTCAGAGGCAACGCGCAAGCGGGTGCTGGAGGCGTCAAAGGCCCTAGGCTACGTTCCCAATAAGATCGCAGGCGCGCTTGCGTCCAGCCGCGTCAATCTGGTGGCCGTGATCATTCCGTCCATGTCGAACATGGTCTTCCCCGAGGTCATGACCGGAATTTCCAACGCTTTGGAGGGGACGGGCCTGCAACCCGTTGTCGGCATTACCAATTATCTGCCCGAAAAAGAAGAGGCGGTTCTATACGAGATGCTGTCATGGCGTCCGTCCGGCGTGATTATCGCCGGTCTTGAACACTCTGACGCGTCGCGCGCCATGCTCAGGAATGCGGGCATTCCGATTGTCGAGATCATGGATGTCGACGGCGAACCTGTCGATGCGGTTGTCGGGATTTCGCACCGTCGGGCTGGTCGGAAAATGGCGCAGGCCATTGCTGCGGCCGGGTATCAAAAAATCGGGTTTCTTGGCACAAAAATGCCGCTGGATCACCGTGCGCGGAAAAGATTCGAAGGCTTTACCGAAGCATTGGCCAAAACCGGCATCGAGATTGTTGATCAGGAGTTCTACTCTGGCGGCTCTGCGCTGGCCAAAGGGCGCGAAATGACCGCCGCTATTTTGGGTCGGCATCCCGACATAGATTTTCTCTATTACTCGAACGACATGATCGGGGCCGGGGGGCTTTTGTATTGTCTGGAAAAGGGAATCAATGTGCCGACCGATCTTGGGCTGGCCGGGTTCAATGGCGTCGAGCTGCTGGACGGCTTGCCGCGCCAGTTGGCCACGATGGACGCTTGCCGGCTGGAAGTCGGACAGACAGCCGCCGAAATCATCGCGCGGCGCACCAGTGGTGAAGAAACCGAAACAGGCCAGCGGATCGAACTCTCTCCGAAATTGTCGTTCGGTGACACTTTGCGGCAACCCTAGAGCGCTTGAATTTGGCACCAGGCGCAGGATATCGGTGGTTCATAGCCGCGTTCGCCGGAACGCTGGCACTGTTCACGGCCTTCCCCGGAATTGATCTGTGGGTATCAGGTCAGTTCTATAGCCCTGTCACCGGTTTCTGGCTGGCGGGCAATCCTGTGCTTCATGCCACGCGAATGGTGCTGTGGGCCGCGTCACTTTTGATACTGGTCCCGACGATCTTCGGGCTTGTTGTGTCGATGGGTGCAGGGCGGGCGCGACAGATTCCGCGACGCATATGGGTCTTCGTTCTTGGGGTCTATGTCCTTGGGCCGGGGCTATTGGTGAACGCCGTCCTGAAACAGCACTGGGGGCGGGCGCGCCCGTCAGACACGCAGCCTTTCGGGGGAACAGCGCAGTTCACCGCACCGCTCGACATAACGGACCAATGCGCGCAAAACTGCTCCTTCGTCTCTGGCGAGGCCTCTGTCGGGGTCGCGGCGGCGCTTGTGATCGGTATCTCGTTCTGGTTCCGGGTTCAGGAAAAGCACCGCATCACCCTGATTGCCGGTCTGGCGTTTCCAGCGGCCTTGATGGCCTGCATGCGCGTTGCGACAGGCAGACATTTTCTGTCGGATATCATGATTGCGGGCTTTCTGATGGCAACGATTGCCCTGATCCTGTTTCGGATCATGGGAGTTGCAGCAGCAAGGCAAAAATTTGTGCGCGCCGGAGTGTGGCGCGATCTTCGCGCCACACTCCGTAAGCATACCTAATTCCATAAGAATTTGGTTGAGTGGTGAGCCCGTCGGGATCCGAACCCGAGACCTACTGATTAAAAGTCAGTTGCTCTACCAGCTGAGCTACAGGCCCACTCGAGGCGTTGACTACTCAAGGTAGGCGGAGGGGTCAAGGACAAATTCCAACCTTTTTATGATGCCACTGGCAAAAAACGAATTACGGGTCTATATCCCCGCGAATGCAACAGACTGGCACAGATTCCGGCCTGCCATTCATGAAGATGCACGGGCTTGGCAATGACTTCGTCGTCATAGACGCGCGAAAAGCGGACATCCCGGTGTCCGCCGAACTTGTACGCGCCTTGGGCGACCGGCATCGCGGCGTGGGATTCGACCAATTGGCGGTCATCACCCTATGCGCCGACGCCGATGTGCATCTGACGTTCTTCAACGCGGATGGCTCGTTTTCATCGACCTGCGGCAACGCCACGCGCTGCATTGCGCGATACATCATGGACGAAACCGGCCAGCCCGCAATGACCCTGCGCACCGAACGCGGCCTTTTGGCGGCCGAGGATGCGGGCAACGGCCTGACCCGCGTCAATATGGGGCAACCGCAGCTGGACTGGCAGGACATCCCCTTGGCCGAGGCGATGGATACGCTGACGCTTCCGATCGAGGGGGCCCCTGTCGGCGTCGGCATGGGCAACCCGCATTGCGTCTTTATCGTCGATGACGCCGGGATCGTGCCGATCGAGACCTTCGGCCCGCGCGTTGAGCATCATCCGCTTTTCCCGCAGCGCACCAATGTGGAAATCGTGCAGGTTCTGTCGCGTGAGTCCATTCGCCTGCGGATATGGGAACGCGGCACAGGCGTGACGCTGGCCTCTGGTTCATGCTCTTGCGCGTCAGCCGTTGCCACCGCGCGGCTTGGCCTGACAGGTCGCCGCGTCAATGTGCATGTGGATGGCGGCATGATCGAGATCGACTGGCGCGACGATGGCGTCTGGATGACTGCACCCACGGCACATGTATTCAACGGCACCCTGACGCGGGCCTTTCTGGAGGCGCTGTAGATGGACCGCAAAGCACCGATCTTTGCCACGCTTGGCTGCCGCCTGAACGCCTATGAAACCGAGGCGATGAAAGAGCTGTCCGCCGCCGCCGGTGTCGAGAACGCCGTCATCATAAACACCTGCGCCGTAACGGCAGAGGCGGTGCGCAAGGCCAAGCAGGAAATCCGCAAGTTGCGCCGCGCCCATCCCGACGCGCGCCTGATCGTGACCGGCTGCGCCGCCCAGACAGAGCCTGAAACATTCTCGGACATGGCCGAAGTCGATGTGGTCATCGGCAATACCGAAAAGATGCAGGCCGACACCTGGCGCGGCATGGCCGCCGATTTCGTCGGCGAAACCGAAAAGGTTCAGGTCGACGACATCATGTCCGTGACCGAAACCGCAGGGCATCTGATCGACGGTTTCGGCACGCGCAGCCGCGCCTATGTGCAGGTGCAGAACGGCTGCGACCATCGCTGCACCTTCTGCATTATCCCGTTCGGTCGTGGCAACTCTCGGTCGGTTCCGGCGGGTGTTGTGGTGGACCAGATAAAACGGCTGGTGGATAAGGGATATAACGAGATCGTTCTGACCGGCGTTGACCTGACAAGCTGGGGTGCCGACTTGCCCGCAGCGCCGCGCCTTGGTGACCTTGTGATGCGGATACTGAAGCTGGTGCCGGACTTGCCCCGCCTGCGGATCAGTTCGATTGATTCGATCGAGGTAGACGAGGCGTTGATGCAGGCGATTGCCACGGAACAGCGGCTGATGCCGCACCTTCACCTGTCGCTTCAGGCGGGGGATGACATGATCCTGAAACGGATGAAGCGCCGCCACCTGCGCGACGATGCGATCCGGTTCTGCGAAGAGGCCAGACGCCTGCGCCCCGATATGACCTTCGGTGCCGACATCATCGCCGGTTTCCCGACCGAGACCGAGGCGATGTTCCAGAACTCGTTGAAACTGGTGCAGGATTGCGACCTGACATGGCTGCATGTCTTTCCCTATTCCGCACGCGAAGGCACGCCCGCCGCGCGGATGCCATCGGTGAACGGCAAGGCGATCAAGGACCGCGCAGCCCGCCTGCGCGCCGCCGGAGAGGCGCAGGTCGCCCGCCATCTGGCCGCACAAATCGGCAAGACCCATCACATCCTGATGGAAAGCCCCCGCATGGGCCGGACGGCGCAGTTTACCGAGGTGCTGTTCGATGCGGATCAGCCAGAAGGGCAGATTGTGACCACCGTCATCACCGGCATCCAAGCGCAGAAATTGACGGTATAAAATGGCCATGTCCATGTTGCCCGCTTGAACTGCGCGACATTTTCGCGCGAAATCGCCGGATGACCCTGCCTGTCCTCTATTCCTTTCGCCGCTGCCCCTATGCGATGCGCGCCCGCCTTGCTGTGAAAACCGCGGGCATCCCCGTTGCATTGCGTGAAATTGTCCTGCGGGACAAGGCGCCCGAAATGCTGATAGCGTCCCCCAAGGGGACTGTTCCCGTTCTGGTGGACGGGCCGCGCGTGATCGACGAGAGCCTGCACATCATGACATGGGCCTTGGCGCGGAATGATCCGGCGGGGTGGCTGGACATGCCCACCGAAGGCCATGACCTGATAACAGAGGCCGACGGTCCGTTCAAAACGGCGCTGGACCGCACCAAATATGCTAGCCGCAATCAAGGGGCAGACCCAATGGATGCGCGGAAAAATGCGGCTCTGTTCCTGTGGAAACTGGACAAAATGCTAGGGTCGCAGCCGTTTCTGTTCGGCATCCGGCCCTCGTTGGCCGATATGGCGATCCTGCCGTTCGTCCGCCAGTTCGCGATGACGGACAAACACTGGTTCGATGCGCAGCCCTGGCCCGCGCTATCGCACTGGCTGGAGACGTTTCTGGCCTCGGCGCTGTTTGCCAGCGTGATGACGAAATACCCGAAATGGCAGGCAGGTGATCCGGTCACCCTGTTTGCCGACGATAACTGAAGGATACGCCCGATGCACCCCAACCCCGCTTTCCGCAAATCACCTGACGCGCTAAACATCGGCTTCGCCCGCAGCCGCGCATTCGGGACGCTTGCGGTGAATGCGCCCGATGGCCCGCTGTTGTCTCATGTGCCGTTCTTGTTGAACGAGGATGGCCAGAGCGCGGATCTGCACCTTGTGCGCTCCAATCCGATTGTCGGGCTGTTGGAGCAGCCGCAGCAGGTCGTCATCGCCGTGGCAGGGCCGGACAGCTATATTTCGCCCGATTGGTATGGCGTCGAAGATCAGGTGCCAACGTGGAACTACATCGCCGTTCACCTGCGCGGCACATTAGAGCGTTTGCCGCAGGACCAGATGCAGGACATGCTGGCCCGCCAATCGACGCTGTTCGAGGAACGGCTGCGGCCCAAGACCCCTTGGACCGACACAAAGATGACCGATGGCGTGATGGACCGGATGATGCGCGCCATTGTCCCTTGCCGCCTGACGATCACAAAGATCGACGGCACCTGGAAACTGAACCAGAACAAGCCGGACGAGGTGCGCCTTGCGTCGGCAAAGCAGGTCATGACGCACGGGATCGGGCATGAGATACACGCGCTTTCGGATCTGATGCGCGACCTGCCCGAGACGTGAATGGACAGGTCGCGCAACCGCTCCTACAATAATATGATCTGATGGAACGGGAGAATGGTCATGGCCCTGCCACTTGCCCCCATCGCCGGTCTGGCACTTCGCTATGGCATCGTCGCGCTTGCGACCTATGCCGCGACCCGGCGCATCCAGTCGGGCCGCATTGACCAGCGCGCCGAAGATGCGATGGATGATGTGCAGGAGGGGCTGACCCTGCGCAAGGACGCGGAACAGATCAATGGCACGGGTCGGTTCAACCGGACCCTGCGGTTCGGTGACAATGGGCCGGGGGTTGAAATCGACATTTCCGCGCTTGGCCGGTTAAAATTCCGAAAGGTTTAGGGTGGTCCAAAGACGAAAAAGCCCTGCCAGATGACAGGGCTTTTGAACGTCCGGCGGCACTATGCCTTAGAACTTGTAAGTCACACCAAGGTTCAGCGCATTGGTAACGACGTTGGTCTTCAGCGTTCCACCGCCTTCGACATCGACATTATGCGTTGAATAGGTGCCTTTGTATTCGCCGAACAAAGCCCAGCGATCATTCAGGTCATAGCTGACGCCGCCGATCCACTGCGCGGCCGGGCCAGTCAGTTGATATCCGAAAGTGTGGGCGCCGGTGGCGGTCGGCGTCAGATCGACGTGCGGAACGGCAATACCGGCCCCCAGACCCACATAGGGGGTAAAGCGGCGCGCATCGTTTTTCCACCGATACAGGGCGTTCAGCGTGATCAGGTTCAAACCATCGGTAAATTCCAGCCGGTCAAAGTTACCCGTCGTTTTGCCGACACTGTCCGCATAGACCTTGGCGTGGTTCACTTCGAAGGCGAAACCGATGTTGTCATTCCGCCACCATGTCGCGCGCAAGCCGTAATAAGGAGGCATGTCGAATGACTTGCCCTCCCAGCCTGTAGTGAAGTTTGACGGGCTGCCGGTTACGCCAGAGGTTGTCACCTTGCTGTGTGGCGCGGTCTGGTAGCCACTGTAAAGGCTCACTGTCATTTCCGCGCTCGCCGGAACGGCAAGACAGATTACGGCTGCTGCGAGCGTAAGGGATTTGCGTATCATGTGAAGAATCCTGAAAGATTAGATGCTAAAGATTACAGAAATTTAAGGTCTCTGTAATGCGACAAAATCAAACCTTTCGTGATGCGTGCAAATCCGCAACGCAGTTGGTCCAAGGGGGTCGCGAAGCCGGGAAATGTTGCCCCACCCCTGATTAACTGTCGCATTAAGACACTTTCGGAACATTTTGTTGATGCTGCGCCCTAATGTCCGCTGGACGACAGGGGGGGCGCTCGTTAAATACCGCCTTGGTACGGCTGCGGGAAACTGCGGTCACATGTCGTTTTGGCTTAACCAACAGCCAAGAAAGGGAGAAAACCTCGTGTCGCACGCAGAAGATCACGAAGGCACCCGCCGGGATTTCCTTTACTACGCAACGGCTGGCGCCGGTGCAGTAACGGTCGGCGCCGCAGTTTGGCCTTTGGTCAACCAAATGAACCCGAGTGCCGATGTCCAGGCGCTGGCCTCTATTCGCGTTGATGTATCCGCGCTTGAAGTCGGAAGCCAGTTGACGGTGAAGTGGCGGGGCAAGCCCGTTTTCATCCGTCGTCGCACGGAAGACGAGATTTCCGCAGCGCGCGCCGTTCCATTGGCCGATCTGGTGGATCAGGGCGCCGAGAATGCAAACGTGGCCGCCGAGGCGACCGCCGCAGACAAGAACCGCGCATTGGATGAAAGCGGCGAATGGCTGGTGATGATGGGCGTCTGCACACACCTGGGCTGTGTGCCTCTGGGTGACGGTGCCGGAGATTTCGGCGGATGGTTCTGCCCTTGTCATGGCTCGCATTACGATACGTCGGGTCGCATTCGAAAAGGCCCGGCCCCGCGCAACCTGCCGGTGCCTGTCGCAGAATTCGTGGACGCGTCCACCATCAAACTCGGTTAAGGGAGAGCGCAAATGGCTGGAATTCCTCACGACCATTACGAACCTAAGTCAAACGGCGAAAAGTGGCTGCACACGCGGCTGCCGATCGTTGGTCTGCTTTACGACACGCTGATGCTCCCCACTCCGAAGAACCTGAACTGGATGTGGATCTGGGGCATTGTCCTGACGTTTTGTCTGGCGCTGCAAATCATTACCGGCATCGTGCTGGTCATGCATTATACCCCCCATGTCGATATGGCCTTTGCCTCGGTCGAGCATATCATGCGCGACGTCAACGGTGGCTACATGCTGCGGTATCTGCACGCGAACGGCGCGTCGCTGTTCTTTGTCGCGGTATATGCCCACATCTTCCGCGGCCTTTACTACGGGTCGTACAAAGCCCCGCGCGAGATTACGTGGATCATCGGCATGTTTATCTACCTTGCGATGATGGCGACGGCATTCATGGGCTACGTTCTGCCATGGGGCCAGATGTCGTTCTGGGGCGCAACCGTCATCACCGGCCTGTTCGGCGCGATCCCCTTGGTGGGCGAGCCTATTCAGGCCTGGTTGTTGGGCGGGCCTGCCGTGGACAACGCCACGTTGAACCGCTTTTTCTCATTGCACTACCTGCTGCCCTTCGTGATTGCCGGTCTTGTTATCGTTCACATCTGGGCCTTCCACACGACGGGCAACAACAACCCGACAGGTGTAGAAGTGCGTCGCGGATCGAAAGCCGAGGCCGAAAAAGACACGCTGCCGTTCTGGCCCTACTTCGTCATGAAGGATCTGTTCGCGCTGGCCGTGATTATGGTGATCTTCTTTGCGATCGTCGGCTTCATGCCCAACTATCTGGGCCACCCCGACAACTACACAATGGCAAACCCGCTGGCGACGCCTGCGCACATCGTCCCGGAATGGTATTTCCTGCCATTCTACGCGATCCTGCGTGCGTTCACCGCTGATGTCTGGGTCGTGCAAATCGCCTCGTTCGTCACTGGCGGCATTGTAGACGCCAAGTTCTTTGGTGTTCTGGCGATGTTCGGCGCGATTGCCGTTATGGCTCTGGCGCCGTGGCTTGATACATCGTCGGTCCGCTCGGGTCGTTATCGCCCCATGTTCAAATGGTGGTTTGCCCTGCTTGTCGTGGACTTTGTCGTCCTGATGTGGGTCGGTGCAATGCCCGCAGAAGAGCCCTACGCAACAATCTCGCTGATCGCATCGGCATACTGGTTCGGCTATTTCCTGATCCTCTTGCCCCTTCTGGGCGTGATCGAGAAACCGTTGGCACAGCCCGCCACGATCGAAGACGATTTCAACGCCCACTACGCCAAACCCGGTGCTGATGCAGCTTCTGCGTCCGCAACGACACCGGCAGAGTGAGAAAGGATCACATGACCATGATCAGAAACCTCACCCTTTCGGCGATTGCCGCACTTGCCCTGACAGCAGGTAACGCCATCGCAGCGGAAACCGCGCACATCGAAGATGTCGCGTTTTCCTTCGAAGGTCCGTTTGGCGCATTTGACCGGAACCAGCTGCAGCGCGGCCTTCAGGTTCACACAGAGGTCTGCTCGGCCTGTCACGGCCTGACCTTCGTGCCGATCCGCACGCTGTCAGACGAAGGCGGTCCCGCTCTTCCCGAAGAGCAGGTCATCGCCTATGCGAAAAACTTTACGGTGACCGACAAGGACACCGGCGAAGATCGCGAAGCGACACCCACAGACCATTTCCCTGCGTCCGGTCTGGAAAACGCACCTGACCTTAGCCTGATGGCCAAGGCCCGCGCTGGTTTTCATGGGCCATATGGCACCGGCATCAACCAGATGTTCAAGGGTATCGGCGGACCGGAATATATCACCGCGATCCTGACCGGATACACCGGCGAGGAAAAAGAGCAGGCAGGCACGGTTTTTTATGAAAACCACGCCTTCCCCGGTGGCTGGATCGCAATGCCGCCGCCTCTGTCGGATGATCTTGTGGAATATGCTGACGGGCATTCCGCCAGCACTCAGCACTTGGCGGAAGACGTATCCGCCTTTTTGATGTGGACGGCAGAACCCAAGATGATGGCACGCAAGCAAACCGGTTTTGTCGCCGTGTTGTTCCTGACACTGTTGTCGGTGCTTTTGTACCTGACGAACAAGCGGATCTGGGCTGGCGTCAAAGGCAAAAAGAAACACGCCTAAGTCAGGCCGTATCAAAAACAGAAAACCCCGCCGTACTGGCGGGTTTTTTTATGTGCCGCATCGGTCCCTAGCCAAGATAGCGGCGCAGTGCCTCTGGTGGATCGGCGAACAACGCTTTGGTTTCTTGCGGCGCGTGGGCGATCCCCTCTGCAACCAGCACCGTCTGACCAGCAATACGCAGCGCGTCTTGCGGATCATGTGTGACCATCAGCATTGTCGCACCGGACTCTGTCATCAGTTCAGCAACCAGATCCAACATCTCAACCCTCAATGCCGGGCCAAGCGCCGAGAACGGCTCATCCAGCAGCACAAGCGGCTTTCCCCGCAACAGCATTCGCGCCAAGGCCACGCGGCTTTGCTGCCCGCCGGACAGTTCCGCAGGCTTGCGCCCACCCATGCCGTTCAGGCCCACGCGCAACAGCGCCTCGTTGACCTGTGCGGTTTGCGCCGGTGACAGCCGCAAATCGGGTCGCAGGCCAAGACCCACATTCTGTGCCGCCGTCAGATGCGGAAACAAGTTGTTGTCCTGAAACAGCAGGCTGATGGGCCGCTGCGCTGGCGAAAGCATTGAAATATTCTGACCTTCCCACAGAATCCGGCCCGCCGTGATCGGCACAAACCCGGCCAAAGCGCCAAGCAGGGTCGATTTCCCCGCCCCCGACGGCCCGACCACTGCAACGCGCGATCCTTGCTTGATTGTCAGGTCGGCACAAAGCTGGAAGTCGTCCATTTCGATCCGCAGTCCCTCAAGCGTCAACATCCACCCGGCCCCCCCGATCAAATATCCAGAACAGCACAAGACTTAGCGCCAACAAGACCAAAGCAACACCCGCCGCACCCTCCATCCGGTAGGCCCCCATAAGTCGGTAAAGATGCAGGGGCAGCGTCGCGTGATCAGGGTCCGCGAACAGCGCAATCACCCCCAAATCGCCCATCGACAACGCCGCAGCCAACCCTGCGGCAAACCCGATTGGCCGCCGCAAACGCGGCAGCAACAGATACCGCAGCCGGGCCATGCCGGTCATGCCCAGACTGTCCGCCAAGGGACCGAACCGTGCCTCTACCTCTTGCACGGCCGGAATCAGCGCGCGCATCGCAAAGGGAAGGCTCATTACCGCGTTGATCGCCGCAGTGATCGGCAAGGCCAGCGCAACGGGATCAGCGACAGGAAAAACCAGTATGAACAGCCCCGTTCCAATCACCAAAGGAGAGGCCGCAATCGCCAGATACCCGATCCCCTCCATCATAAAAGACGCCCGCCCGAAACGCTTGCCCGCCACGACAAGGGCAACGGGCAGCGCCAGCCCCAGCGTCAGAAACGCCGAAACCAAAGCAACACAAACAGACCGCACCGCCGCCCAGCCGGTGCTGGCACCAAGTGACGCAAGCCCCGGCAAGCCCTGCAAGACGATCATCGTCAGCGGCACCAGCAGAAACGCCGCCGCAGCCATGATCCAGCATGCGTCCAGCGCCCTCATCCACAGGGCGCCGGTATCCCAGCGCTGCACGATGCGGTCCACGCCGCCCCCCGTGACCACAGGAACAGTGACCCAAATGGACACGCCCGCCAGAACGGCACAGATCGCAAACTGGATACAGGCCAAAAGCGCCGCTTTTCCCAGATCAAAGTCAAAGCGGAACGCCTGATAGATCGCCAGTTCGACGGTCGTCGCCTTTGGTCCACCCCCAAGCGCAAGAGCGACTGCAAAGCTGGTCGTGCATATCAGAAAGATCACCACGAATGCGCCGGGCAGAACGGTCCTTAGCATCGGGCGTTCCAGCACATGTTTCACGTCGGTGGACGAGAACCCCAAAGAGGCCGCAAGGCGGAACCGCTCTGCCGGTATCGCCTGCCATCCTTGCAGGATAAGGCGGGTCGACAACGGCAGGTTAAAGAACACATGCGCCAGCACGACGCCCTGAAACCCGTAGATCGAAACAGGCTCTGATCCGGCCCAAAGCAGCGCGTGGTTCACCATGCCATTGCGGCCAAACACCGCCAGCAACCCAAGGACGGCCACGATAACGGGCAGAATGAAAGGCGCACCAAGCAGCGTCACCAACAGGCCCTTTCCGACAAACTGCCGCCGCGCCAGCGCCCGCGCGACAGGTATCGCAAGGCCAACGCTCAGCGCAGAGGACACAAACGCTTGCATCAGGGTGAACCGCACCGCCTGCCAGTCCGCCGGACCCAAGCCGCCAAACCCTTCGGCACGCCAGACAACAGCGCCCAGCGTGCCAATCGTCAGCGTCAGGACAAGGGCCGCAGCCGCGGCCCCCGCCCAAACCACCGGCGTTATTGCGACAGCGCGCTTAGCCATTCGGCCAATGCCGCGTCGCGCAGGGCGTCGGCGTCGTCTTCCGAATAGAAAATCGTCTTGGCCGGCACACCCAGCTGCGCGAATTCAGGCGGCAGCTTTGATGGGTCCAGTTTCGCAGGATAGGACCAGTTTCCGGTTGGGATAAGCGACTGGAATTCCTCTGTCAGAATGAAATCCATGAACGCGTCTGCCAGTTCCGGCTGGTCCGTTCCGGCAATTTTCCCCGCAAGCTCGACCATGAAATAGTGCCCTTCATCAAAGATGGCTGCAGACTTTGTCTGATCCTGCTCCGCGATGATATGGTACAGCCGCGACGTCGTGTAAGACAGCACCATATCCGCCTCGCCGTCGGTGAACATGCCATACGCCTCGGACCAGCCTTTGGTCACGGTCAGGATTTTTGGGGCCAGTTTGGTCCAGGCGGCCTGTGCCTCGTCACCATAAATCGCCTTGACCCACAGCAAAAGCGCAAGGCCAGAGATCGAGGTGCGCGGGTCCTGGATCACGATTTTCAGATCATCCGGCGCGTCCAGCAAAGCCTGAAAGCTGGTCGGTGGATTGGTGATCCTTGTGTTGTCGTAGACGAAGGCGGTGTAGCCCCAGTTGAACGGCAGGAACACCTCATCGGTCCATTTGATCGGCATCGTCAGGTCGGTCGTGTCCTGACCATGGGTGGCGAACAGGCCGGTTTCGCGGGCTTTTTTGGTGACATCGGTGTTCAACCCGATCACCGCGTCCGCCTTGGTGCGCGCGCCTTCCAACATCAGTCGCGGCAACACGTCGCCGGTCACGAATTGCAGGTCACAGGCGCAGGTTTTCTCGAACGCCGCTTCAATCGCGGGGCCGGGGCCCCATTCGGACCCGAAATAGTCGGGGGCATAGACTGTTAGCACTGGGGTCTCTGCCTGCGCGACTGTCGCAAGGCAAAGTCCCGCAGCAAGTGTCAGATATCTCATCGTCATCCTCCATATGCGACGGGCGGGGTCAGGATGGAGAATATCCAACAACCTTCCCTCCGCCGGTCTTAACCGGTTCAGGTTCAACGGGTCCGCAAATGCGTCTCAGCCCTTTCGAGCACCCCGAGGTAGGTGAATATCTAGGCGCGATAGGCCCCCCAGACAAGCCAAAACCGCTTGAGGCGCAGTCACGCGCCCGCTAGACCGTTTCCTAAAGGAGCCCTGCCCATGTCGATCAACTCTTTCGGTCATCTGTTTCGCGTCACCACTTGGGGCGAAAGCCACGGCCCGGCCCTGGGTGCCACTGTTGACGGCTGCCCCCCCGGCGTGCCGGTGACCGAGGCGATGATCCAGCACTGGCTGGACAAGCGCAAACCGGGCCAGAACAAGTTCACCACCCAGCGCCAAGAAGCGGACGAGGTGAAAATCCTGTCCGGCGTGTTCGAAGGGCAGACCACCGGAACACCGATCCAGTTGATGATCGAAAACACCGATCAGCGGTCCAAGGATTATGGCGACATCGCCGAGAAGTTCCGCCCCGGTCATGCCGACATCACCTATTGGCAGAAATACGGAATCCGTGACTATCGCGGCGGCGGGCGGTCCTCTGCCCGCGAAACGGCATCCCGCGTGGCGGCGGGCGGCGTTGCCCGCGAGGCAATCCGCGTGCTTGCGCCCAATGTGCAGATCACCGGGTATATGGTGCAGATGGGCCCGCATAAAATTGATCGTGACGGCTTTGACTGGGACCAGATCGAACAGAACCCGTTCTGGGTGCCTGACGCCAAGGCCGCGACCGATTGGGCCGACTATCTGGGCGGTCTGCGCAAATCCGGCAGTTCTGTCGGCGCGATAATCGAGGTGGTTGCACGCGGGGTTCCCGCAGGCATCGGCGCACCGGTTTACGGCAAGTTAGACACTGATCTGGCCGCCGCGATGATGTCGATCAACGCTGTCAAAGGCGTGGAAATCGGAGAAGGCATGTCGGCCGCCATGCTGACCGGGGAACTAAATGCCGACGAAATCAGCATGGGGCCGGGCGGGCCGGTCTATTCGTCCAACCATGCGGGCGGCATTCTGGGGGGTATTTCCACCGGGCAGGACATTGTCGTCCGCTTTGCGGTCAAGCCCACATCATCGATCCTGAAGCCACGCAAGACAATCACCAAATCCGGGGAAGAGACCGAGATCATCACAAAAGGGCGTCACGACCCCTGTGTCGGCATCCGCGCCGTGCCTGTGGGCGAGGCGATGATGGCCTGCGTGATCCTTGACCACCTGCTGTTGCATCGCGGACAGATCGGCGAAAACCGGGGGCTGATCGGCTAATCTATGATCGGGATCCTTTCCATCACCTTTCCGATCTTTGCTGCGATCGGGTTGGGCTATGGAACGGTCAAGGGTGGGTTGTTCCGGCAATCTGACATGCGTGTTTTGGGGGCTTATGTCATCAACATCGCACTGCCCGCTTTGATCTTTCTGTCTGTATCCAGCCGCAGCCTGTCCGAGGTGCTGAACCCGGCCTATCTTCTTGTCTACCTATTGGGCAGTCTTGCAACGCTCGCCCTTGCCTATCTTTGGTTCACGTTGCAGGGCGTTGGCCCGGCACGTCGCGCGATAGGCGCCATGGGGTCGGCCTGTTCCAATTCCGGTTATGTCGGTTACCCTGTCATGATGATGATCCTGCCCGATATCGCAGGTCTGGTGCTTGCAATGAGCGTCGTGGTCGAGAATGTCGTCATTGTTCCGCTTTGCCTTGTGCTGCTGGATTTGTCGCGCGACCGGCAGTCGAAAAGCGTTCCGAAACTGCTGGTCGCATTGCTGCTCGGGCTTCTGAAACGTCCCATCGTCATTGCGCTGCTCCTTGCGATCACGACCGTTGCCAGCGGCATTCCGCTTCCCGTTGCGGTGACGAAATTGCTGTCGATGCTGGCCGGGTCGGCCAGTGCATTGGCGCTGCTTGTGATCGGCGGTTCGCTTGTTGGTCTGCCGATCAAAGGGAATCGCGCGATGGCCGCTCAAATTGCGGCAGGCAAGCTGCTGTTGCATCCCGCCGTCATGTTCGGTGCCGTTCTGCTTGTTCCGATGCTGGGGCTTCCCCTGCTGTCACAAGAATTGCAACACGCGGTCATTCTGACGGCGGCGATGCCGATGATGGGTATTTATGCGATCCTTGCGCAGGAATACGGGCATGAAGGCATTGCCTCTATCTCGCTTTTGGGGGCAACGGTGGGGGCGTTTTTTACTTTAAGCTGCCTGTTGTGGCTGTTTTCCTGAAGGCGGCTGTTTTGACAGTTGAACCGCAAGAATACCACCCGCGATAATCGCAACCCCCAGCACATCCAGCCAGCCAAGGGTCTCGCCCAACAAGGCAGCGGCGACAGCGACACCGAAAAACGGGTTGAGGAAATGGAACGTCGCAGCACGCACGGCACCGATGCGGTTGACCAAGGAGAACCAGACAAAGGTCGCCAAAACCCCGGGAACCAGCGTGGTATAGGCGAAAGCGGCGATCAGCGGCCCTGACAGGCGCACATGGAACGGCTCAAACAGATAGGCGACAACGGCAAGGATACCCGAGCCGATGAACATCTGCAGGCCGACAATCATCATCACATTCCCGCCCGACGACGCGCCGCGCACCGAAAGAGTGGCAAGGCTTAGCGCCAATGCAGCAATGCCGCACAAGATCACGCCATAAAGGTCAACGCCCCCGCTTAGCCGCGAACCCATGATGATCGCGACACCGATAACGCCGGCGATCAGTCCCCAAACACCCAATGGCCTGATCTTGTCTTTCAGAAACAGCCACCCAAGCACGGCAACCATCAGCGGCATCGTCGCGGCGATGATCGCGGCCAAAGACGCCTCTATGGTTTGCATCGCGACAAAGTTCAGTCCCAGATACAGCGCGTTCTGGCACAGGCCAAAAATGATCGTCGCGCGCCACTGGGCAGGGCTTAGGCGCCATGTCTGCCCCATGGCAAGCGCGATCAGAACCCCGACAATGCCCGACAACAAGAACCGAAGCGATAGAGAGGCCAAAGGCGCGGCGTCCGCTACGATAATCCGCGCCGAGGTAAAGGCGCTTGACCACATCAGGGCAAACGCCAGCCCCATTCCTATTGCACGAAGATCCATCAAAAGTCCTAACTGACTGGCCGAAAAAGAAAAGGGCCGCACAATGGCGACCCTAGTCAATTCGTATAGCGGCGCAAGGCCGGAACGGATCAGCCGTTCACGCTGTCTTTCAGCGCTTTTGCGATGGTCATCTTGACAACCTTGTCCGCGTCTTTTTGCATCTGCTCGCCCGTGGCGGGGTTGCGCACAGTGCGTGCCGGACGCTCGCGGCAATAGATCTTGCCAACACCGGGAAGCGTGACAGCACCGCCGCCGCCGACTTCTTTGGTGATCAGGGAAATGATGCCATCAAGAGCGGCACCAGCAGTTTTTTTATCTGCGCCCATCTCTTCGGACAATGCCGCGACGAGTTGGGTTTTGGTCATTGGTTTATTTGCCATTATTATGGTCTCCTCGTTCTGCCCGCACCAGTTGGGCCTCATTGGCCATATTTAACTGAATATAGCGGCCCGACACAACGATTAGTGGAGCACTTTGGGGCGTTTTAATGCGTTTTGTGCTGAATTTTACCCTAAGTCACAGGAATGCGGTCTCCTCAAAGCTGCGCAATTTGCGGGAATGGATCCGTTCAAGCGGCATATCCCGCAATTTCTCCATCGCACTAATCCCGATTAACAGGTGCCGGGTCACCTGCGTCTTGTAGAAATCGGTCGCCATACCGGGCAATTTAAGCTCTCCGTGCAGCGGTTTGTCCGATACGCACAGCAGCGTTCCATAGGGCACGCGGAACCGGAAACCGTTGGCGGCAATCGTGGCGCTTTCCATATCCAGCGCAATGGCCCGCGACTGGCTCAGCCTTTGAACCGGGCCGGATTGGTCGCGAAGCTCCCAGTTGCGGTTGTCGATGGTGGCGACAGTTCCGGTCCGCATGATCCGCTTCAGATCATAGCCTTCCAGCATGGTCACACTTGCCACCGCCTCTTCCAGCGCGATCTGGATTTCGGCAAGCGCGGGAATGGGCACCCAGACGGGCAGGTCATCGTCCAGAACGTGATCCTCGCGCAGATAGGCGTGCGCCAGAACGAAATCGCCCAGAGATTGCGAATTGCGCAGGCCCGCGCAATGGCCAACCATCAGCCAGGCATGGGGGCGTAAAACCGCGATATGGTCGGTGGCGGTCTTGGCATTCGACGGGCCGACGCCGATGTTGACCAGCGTGATGCCTTTCGCGCCTTTCCGTTTCAGGTGGTAGGTCGGCATCTGCGGCAGTTTTGCAGGTGGCTGCATCGACGCAAGTGGGTCGGTGATCTCGACGTTACCGGGGCCAACAAAACTGGTATAGCCGCTGTCAGGATCGGCCAGCGCCTTGCGGGCATAGGCCTCGAACTCTTCGACGTAGAACTGGTAGTTGGTGAACAGAACATGGTTCTGGAAATGCTCTGCCTGCGTCGCGGTGTAATGCGACAGACGCGCCAGCGAATAATCCACCCGTTGCGCGGTAAAAGGTGCCAGTGCCCCAGAGCCGTCAGGATTGGAAAATCCGAAACCGTTGACGATATCATCGTTCGTTGTTGACAGATCCGGCACGTCGAACACGTCGCGCAGCGGGAAATCCATCACACCTTCTTGCGGCACAGTAACGCTTGCATCATTGGCCACCGCGAAATGCACCGGCATGGGTGTTTCCGACGCGCCAATCGTCACGTCAATGCCGTGGTTCTTCATCAAAAGGTCGATCTGCTGTTCCAGATAATGCTGGAACAGGTCGGGCCGTGTGATGGTTGTGGAATAGGTGCCCGGAACGGCCACATGACCAAAGCTAAGGCGGCTATCCGACTTGGCAAAGCTGGTCGTCGTGACACGAATTTCGGGGTAATAGGCCCGGAACCTTGATGTGGGGCGCCCCTCTCGAACGGTATCGGCAAAGCGGCTGCACAGAAAATGCGTGGCGCTGTCGTAAAGCTCTCGCAATCGCGCAACGGCGGCCACAGGATCGGAAAACGCCTCGTCCTCTGGCACATCGGGTGTCAGGGTCGGCAGGCTGGGGTCATGTCTTAATTTCACTCAGATATCCTCGAATAGGTCGGTAATTTCAAATTTGGTCACATCGACCAACCCCAGATCGGAAATGCGCAATTCGGGGATCACAACAAGGCCAAGCAGCGAATGTTGCATATAGGCGTTGTTCAAGTCACAGCCGCAGTCCGCCATGGCCGCCATCATACGGTCGGCCGCTGCCGCCACGTCCTGCGCCGGTTCGTCAGACATCAGGCCCGCGATCGGCAGTTTCACCAGCGCGATCTCTCTTCCGTCTTTCCACACCGTCACACCGCCTCCGACCTCGCCCAGCCTGTTCGCGGCCAGCGCCATATCGGTATGCGATGTTCCTACGACAATCATGTGATGGCTGTCATGCGCCACGGTCGAGGCCATCGCCATATCGCCCGTATACCCGAACCCCGAGACAAAGGCGTTCACCACACCCCCCGTTCCGCGATGCCGCTCAACCAGTGCGATCTGGCAAATGTCGCGGGCTGGATCCCCCGGAACAAGGCCGTCCTGAACTTGCAGGTCCGCGCTTAGCGCTTTGGTCGGGGCCTGATTTTCCACCACCCCGATCACCCGCGCGCGCACCTCGTTCGCACCGGCAGGGGCGTGAATGTGGAAATCCGCGCCGCATAGCGTCTTGCCCAGATGCACCGTCGCCCGCGCGTCATCGGGCCAATCGTAATGCGGACACTCCACGGTGATCGCGCCGTCTATCGCCACCGTCACCCCACGGGCAATCACGCGGTGAATAGGCAGCGTCCGAAGGTCGCTGGTCAGTACTACATCAGCACGTCTTCCGGGTGAAATAGAGCCTAATTCGCGTTCCAGACCGAAATGCGTCGCGGTGTTGATTGTTGCCATTTGCAGCGCCACCAGCGGATCACATCCGCAGGCAATCGCATGCCGGACAACGCGGTTCATATGGCCATCATTCACCAATGTTCCCGAATGGCAATCATCGGTGCACAGGATGAAGTTGCGCGAATCCAGCCCCTTTTCGGTGATCGCAGTGATCTGCGTTTCCACGTCATACCACGCGGACCCCAACCGCATCATCGACCGCATCCCCTGACGAACGCGGGCAATCGCATCCGCCTCGCAGGTGCCCTCGTGATCGTCGGCGGGGCCACCCGCGACATAGGCCGCAAAGGCCGGACCCAGATCGGGGCTGGCATAATGCCCCCCCACGGTCTTGCCCGCATTCATCGTCGCCGCCATTTCCGCCAGCATCTTGGGGTCGCCGTTCACAACGCCCGGAAAGTTCATCATCTCGCCCAGACCGATGATTCCGGGCCAGCCCATCGCCTCGGCAACATCGTCGGCGGTGATCTCGAAACCGGTCGTTTCCAGACCCGGCGCAGAGGGCGCGCAGCTGGGCATCTGGGTAAAGATGTTGACCGGCTGCATCAGCGCCTCGTCGTGCATCATCCGCACGCCGCGCAGGCCAAGCACATTGGCAATCTCGTGCGGATCGGTGAACATCGACGTAGTGCCATGCGGGATCACCGCGCGGGCGAATTCCGCCGGTGTCAGCATGCCGCTTTCGATATGCATATGCCCGTCGCACAAACCGGGGATCATATACTGGCCCCCGGCCTCGATAATTTGCGTGTCCGGCCCGACGCAATGCGACGCATCCGGCCCGCAATAGGCGAACCGCCCGTCGGCAATGGCGATGTCATGGTCCGGCAAAACCTCTCGGGTTTGCACGTTGACCCAAATTCCCCCGCGGATCACCAGATCGGCAGGCGCACGCCCAGCGGCCACCGCGACAAGACGTGCAGCGCTTTGGGCCCAAGTTTTATGTTTAATATGTTCCATGGACAAAGTTTCCACGGATTGAACGCAGGTTCAAGCCCCGATCTTTTGTCGCAAAAGGGCTAGGCACTGCGGCCTGATCCATGCCTAACTGGCCCAAAGACAGGAGCCCCCGATGCAAACAGTCCATTCCCGCCCCCGCCCCAATATCGACCACTGGCAGGAGCGCGTCGATCTTGCCGCCGCCTTTCGCTGGACCGCGCGCCTGAACCTGCACGAGGCCGTGGCGAACCATTTCAGCCTGTCGGTCAATGACGACGGCACAAAATTCCTGATGAACCCGAACCAGATGCATTTCAGCCGGGTCAAAGCCTCTGATCTGTTGTTGATCGACGCGAACGACCCCGAAACCCTTGCCGGCCCGAACGCACCGGACCCGACAGCCTGGGGTCTGCACGGCGGGTTGCACCGCCACTGCCCCCACGCCCGTTGCGCGATGCATGTCCACTCGATCCACGCGACCGTTCTTGCAGCGCTGAAAGACAGCCGCCTGCCACCGATCGACCAGAACTGCGCGACCTTCTTCAACCGCTATGTGATTGACGAAAACTATGGCGGTCTTGCGTTCGAGGACGAGGGAGAGCGGTGCGCCCAACTGTTCACCGACCCGAAAAAGAAGGTGATGATCATGGGCAACCACGGTGTCATGATCATCGGCAACAGCGTCGCCGACACCTTCAACCGGCTTTACTATTTCGAACGCGCCGCCGAGACCTATATCCGCGCCCTGCAGACCGGCCAGCCGCTGCGGGTTTTGTCCGATGAGGTTGCTGAAAAAACGGCGCGTGAACTGGAAAGCTACCCAGAGCAAGACGTGCGGCATCTGGAAGAACTGAAGGCCATTCTGAATGAGGAAGGATCGAACTATGCGAGTTAGTGACTGATGCAATTTGGATTGACCGACGAGCAGGACATGATTGTCTCGACTGTCCGGGATTTTGTGGAGCGCGAGATCTACCCCTTTGAGACGCTGGTGGATCAAACCGGCGAAGTCCCGCACGAGATCGCAGCCGAGATCAAACGCAAGACACTTGATCTGGGGTTCTATGCCTGCAACTTTCCCGAAAGCGTCGGTTGTGCGGGTCTAAACCACCTTGATTTTGCCCTTGTCGAACGAGAACTGGGGCGCGGGTCGATGGCGCTGAACCATTTTTTCGGACGACCCCAGAATATCCTGATGGCCTGCACCGGCGAACAGAAGGAACGCTACCTGATGCCCGCCGTGCGTGGCGAGCGGATGGACGCGCTGGCCATGACGGAACCGGGTGCCGGCAGCGATGTGCGCGGGATGAAATGTGCCGCAAGGCGCGATGGCGGTGATTGGGTTGTCAACGGCACCAAGCATTTCATCTCTGGCGCGGATCATGCGGATTTCATAATCGTCTTTATCGCGACCGGCGAAGACGACACGCCCAAAGGCCCCAAAAAGCGGATTACGGCCTTTCTGGTGGATCGTGGCACGCCGGGCTTTACCATCCGTGACGGGTATAAATCCGTCAGCCACCGTGGCTACAAGAACATGATCCTTGATTTCGACGACTGCCGCCTGCCCGATGCGCAGGTTCTGGGTCAGGTCGATGCTGGGTTCGAGGTGATGAACACATGGCTCTATGCCACCCGAATTACCGTCGCCACCATGTCTGTCGGACGGGCACGGCGGGTGTTCGACTATGCGCTGACCTATGCCGCCGAACGCGAACAGTTCGGGCAGAGAATCGGAAAATTTCAGGGCGTCAGCTTTCAGCTTGCCGATATGATCACCGAAATCGACGCGGCCGACCTGTTGACACTGGCCGCCGCGAACCGGCTGGACGAGGGGCGGCCTGCCAACCGCGAAATCGCCAGCGCCAAGCTTTATGCCAGCGAAATGTTGGGCCGCGTGACCGATGCCGCGATCCAGATTCACGGCGGTATGGGGCTGATGGACGACTACCCCCTGGAACGATTCTGGCGCGATGCGCGGGTTGAACGGATCTGGGACGGCACGTCCGAAATACAGCGCCACATCATCAGCCGCGATCTGTTGCGGGCGTTGGGGGCGTGACAGCCCCATGACACGCGATCTATCCCGCCTTCTGCGCCCCCGCTCGATCGCCGTGATCGGGGGCGGCGCATGGTGCAGGTCCGTCATCGCACAATGTCAGAAGACAGGCTTTGCCGGACATATCTGGCCGGTCCACCCGACAGCATCTGATATCTGCGGAATCAGAGCCTATTCCAGCCTGAATGACCTTCCTACGCCCCCCGACGCCAGTTTTGTAGGTGTCAACAGGACCACCACAATTGATATCGTCGCACAGCTGGCGGCGATGGGTGCAGGCGGTGCTACCTGCTTTGCGTCCGGTTTTGCCGAGGCCAGCGCCGAAGACGAGGGCGCATCGGATTTGCAACGCCGCCTGCTGATCGCCGCAGACCAGATGCCAATCCTTGGCCCCAATTGCTATGGCTTTATCAATTCGCTTGATGGCGCCCTGCTGTGGCCCGATCAACACGGCTGCCAGCGGGTGACGTCGGGCGTCGCGATCCTTACCCAATCCTCGAATATCGCGATCAATCTGACGATGCAGACCCGCGCGCTGCCCATTGCCTATATGATCACGGTCGGAAATCAGGCGCAAACGGGCCAGCCGCAGATTGCGGCGGCGCTGCTGGATGATCCCCGTGTTACCGCGATCGGCCTGCATGTAGAGGGGTTTCAGGATCTCCGTATGTGGGAGGCCTTTGCCGCCAAGGCCCATACATGCGGCAAGCCAGTCATCGCCCTGAAGGTCGGAAAGTCGCCGCAGGCGCAGGCCGCGACCATATCGCATACCGCATCTTTGGCCGGAAAGGATGCCGGCGCCCAAGCCTTACTGGATCGCCTCGGCATACCCCGCATCCACAGTCTTCCCGCCTTTGTTGAAACGCTCAAGCTTTTGCATGTCACCGGGCCGCTTCGCTCGAACCGCATTGCCTCGATCAGCTGCTCGGGCGGCGAGGCCAGCCTTGCCGCAGACACCACCGTCGGCAAAAATGTGATTTTTCCGCCGCTGTCCGACATCCAAAAAGAGGCTCTAAGAAGTGCATTAGGCCCTTTGGTTGCCCTCGCCAACCCGCTGGATTACAACACCTACATCTGGCGCGACGCCCCCGCAATGACCACAGCCTGGGCCGCGATGATGGCCCCCGACATCGCCATGACCATGGTGATTGTCGACTTTCCCCGCCCGGACCGCTGCGACCCGTCCGACTGGGACTGCACAATCGAGGCGGCGATCGCGGCAAAGGCTCGGACCGGCGCGCAGGTCGCATTGGTCGCCACTCTGCCAGAGCTTATACCAGAGGACATCGCGCAACGCCTGATCGCGAATGGGGTTGCCCCCCTGAACGGGCTTGTCGAAGCGATCGACGCGATAGAGGCCGCCGCCAGCATCATGCCACCCGATCCAACGCCGCTTTTGCTGGCAACACCTGTGACCGACGCCGCAACCCTGACAGAGGCGGAGGCAAAGCGTAAACTGGCGGCATTCGGCCTGCCCACCCCGAAATCAGCGCACGCCCCAGACGCTGAGTCCGCGCATAAAGCGTCACTAACACTGCGCTTTCCGCTTGTTTTAAAAGACGAAGGCCACGCCCATAAGACCGAGGCGGGCGCTGTCGTTTTGAACCTGAATAATGCCGGTCAGGTCCGGGATGCCGCCCGCGCCATGGCGGCACCGTCCTATTTGCTGGAAGAGATGATCACAGACACAGTTGCAGAGCTTTTGGTCGGGATCGTAAAGGACCCCGCGCATGGATTCGTCCTGACAATCGCCTCTGGCGGCATCCTGACCGACCTGATGCAGGACAGCCAGTCGTTGCTGGTTCCAGCAACGCCAGATGCCGTAAAACAGGCTCTGTTCCGGCTAAGAGTTGTAAAACTGCTGACGGGCTATCGTGGCAAACCCGGCGCTGATATTCCCTCGATCCTCTCGGCGGTGTCCGCAATCCAGTCCTATGTTCTTGCCAACGCGCACAAGGTAGCAGAGGTTGAAGTGAACCCCCTTATTTGCACACCCTTCATCGCAATCGCAGCAGATGCACTGATAAGAGAGGCGCCATGACACACCCGATCAAGACACAACGCGACGGCCCGATCCTTTTTGTCACGCTCGACCGGCCAAAGGCCAATGCGATTGACCTGGCCACCAGCCGAATCATGGGCCGGACCTTTGCCGCATTCCGCGACGACCCCGATCTTCGCGTTGCTATTATCACAGGCGCGGGGGACAAGTTCTTTTGCCCCGGATGGGATCTGAAGGCAGCTGCAGATGGCGATGCCGTCGATGGCGACTACGGCGTTGGCGGCTTCGGCGGGTTGCAGGAGTTGCGCGACCTGAACAAACCCGTCATCGCTGCGGTCAACGGCATTGCCTGCGGTGGCGGGCTGGAACTTGCCCTGTCCGCCGATATTATCCTCGCTGCCGACCACGCCACCTTTGCCCTGCCGGAAATCCGCTCCGGCACGGTGGCAGATGCGGCCAGCGTGAAATTACCCAAGCGAATCCCCTATCACATCGCAATGGAGCTCCTGTTGACCGGGCGCTGGTTCGACGCCACCGAGGCGCATCGCTGGGGTCTTGTGAATGAAATTCTGGCAAAAGAGAGCCTGATTGACCGCGCCTGGACGCTTGCCCGCACCATCGCCTCGGGGCCGCCACTGGTCTATGCGGCCATCAAGGAAATCGTGCGCGATGCCGAAGATGCCAAATTTCAGGACGCCATGAACCGCATCACAAAACGGCAACTGGCCAGCGTTGACAGGCTCTATTCCTCCGAGGATCAGCTTGAGGGCGCAAAGGCTTTTACCGAAAAACGTGACCCCGTGTGGAAGGGGCGTTAGGGTGCCCTTGCGCATCGGCCATTCTGCCTGAATAGTCCTGCCATGATACAAACGCTTCTCTCTTTCGGGCACGGATATTCCGCCCGCGCCCTGTCCCGAATGCTGATACCACACGGCTGGCGGATTATCGGAACAACACGGTCCGCCGATAAGGCGAAAACCCTGATCAACGCCGGAACAGAGCCTTTGATCTGGCCCGGAACAGACATGAAAGACGCGCTGCACGACGCCACGCATCTTCTGATCTCGGCTGGACCAGACGAAGCCGGCGATCCGGTCCTGACCGCACTGCGCGACCAGATCGTCAATGCCGCGCCGCATATCGAATGGGCAGGATATCTTTCGACAACCGGCGTCTATGGCGACCATCAGGGCCGCTGGGTCGACGAGACAACGCCTCTGACCCCCTCTACACGGCGCGGGCAATATCGCGTCGATGCGGAACGGGCGTGGCAAACCCTTGCCGCTGAAACCGGCCTGCCTTTGCACATTTTCCGCCTTGCGGGAATTTATGGTCCTGGGCGCGGCCCCTTCGCCAAAGTGCGCGACGGAACGGCACGGCGCATCATCAAACCAGGTCAGGTTTTCAGTCGCATCCACGTCGAGGATATCGCGCAGGTGCTTTCCGCATCAATCATGCGCCCCGATCCGGGCGCCATCTATAACCTGTGCGATGATGACCCGGCCCCACCGCAGGATGTCATCGGTTATGCCGCAGAGCTGCTCGGGCAGCCCGTTCCGCCTGCCCAAAACTATGAAACCGCGGAAATGACGCCAATGGCGCGTAGTTTCTATGCCGAATCGAAAAAAGTCCGCAATGACAGGATCAAAACCGACCTTGGTGTGACCCTGAAATTCCCGACCTACAGGGACGGGCTTCAGGCGCTGCTCGACGGTGACGAATAAACCCTGCCCATTCTTTGTTCTAAAAGTATCCTCGCCGAAGGCAAAAAAGTCTCAGGCGCGCTTGCCGGCGATCATCGCGACACCCAGAACTTCAAGCACCTTGGCCTCGATGTCCTTGGCGCTCAACCTTGCGTCGGCATACATATCTTCGGGGCTGGCATGGTCGATAAATGTGTCGGGCAGAACCATCGACCGGAATTTGAGGCCCGTGTCAAACACACCTTCCTCCGCCAACAGTTGCGCCACATGAGAGCCGAAACCGCCGATAGCGCCTTCTTCGATCGTAATCAGTGCCTCATGGTCGCGGGCCAGTGTCAGGATCAGGTCACGATCCAGCGGCTTGGCGAACCGCGCATCGGCAACGGTCGGCGTGATCCCCCTGACCGAAAGCGCTTCGGCCGCCTTTTGAACCTCTGTCAGACGCGTCCCGAAGGACAGGATCGCAACCCGCGCCCCTTGGGCTATCATCCGGCCTTTGCCAATCTCCAGCGGAATACCGCGCTCTGGCAAATCAACGCCGACCCCCTCGCCGCGGGGAAAGCGGAATGCGCTTGGGCCATCGTCGATGCTAAGTGCGGTCGCCACCATATGCATCAACTCCGCCTCGTCGGCGGCCGCCATCACCACGAAACCGGGCAGATTCGCCAAAAACGCGATGTCGAACGCACCGGCATGGGTGGCCCCGTCTGCCCCGACCAATCCCGCGCGATCAATGGCAAAGCGCACCGGCAAGCGCTGAATGGCAACGTCATGCACGACCTGATCGTAGCCACGCTGCAAAAACGTAGAATACATGGCGCAAATCGGTTTCATCCCACCCGCCGCCAAGGCTGCGGAAAAGGTAACACCGTGCTGCTCGGCGATGCCGACGTCGAAACAGCGGCTTGGATACCGCTCTGCGAACAGGTTCAGACCGGTGCCGTCGGGCATTGCCGCCGTCACGGCGACGATTTTGTCATCCCGCGCCGCTTCGGCCACCAGCGTTTTACCGAACACCGATGTATAGGACGGCGCGTTCGATGGCGTCTTGTTCTGCTCTCCGGTCAAAACGTTGAATTTGGCCGTCGCGTGGCCCCTGTCGCGTGCCATTTCGGCGGGGGCATAGCCTTTGCCCTTTTTGGTAATCGCATGGATCAGAACAGGGCCGGTCGCGCGATCGCGCACCGTGCGCAGCAATGGCAGAATCTGGTCAAGGTCGTGCCCGTCAATTGGCCCGATATAGGAAAACCCCAGTTCTTCGAACAAGGTTCCGCCAACGGCCATGCCTTTCAGCAATTCCTTGGCCCGCCGCGCACCTTCCTGAAACGGCGGAGGCAGCAGGCTGACCGCGCCTTTGGCCGCCGCCTTGAATTCCTGAAACGGGGCGCCCGCGTAAAGGCTCGACAAATAGGCCGACATCGCGCCCACGGGGGGGGCAATGCTCATCTCGTTATCATTCAGGATCACGATCATCTTTTTCTTCAGATGGCCCGCATTGTTCATCGCCTCATAGGCCATGCCCGCGCTCATGGAGCCATCCCCGATCACCGCGATACAGTCGCCGATGCCGTATTCGGGTGCCCCGCCGAGATCCCGCGCCACGGCAAAGCCCAACGCGGCGGAAATGGACGTGGAACTATGCGCCGCGCCAAAAGGGTCAAACGCGCTTTCGGACCGTTTGGTAAAGCCCGACAAGCCGCCCTTCATTCGCAGCGTGCGAATACGGTCGCGCCGCCCGGTCAGGATCTTGTGCGGATAGCACTGATGGCCCACGTCCCAGATCAGGCGGTCGCGCGGCGTGTCGAACACCGCGTGGATCGCCACGGTCAGTTCGACCACCCCAAGCCCGGCCCCGAGATGCCCGCCGGTCTCTGACACGGCACTGATCGTCTCGGCGCGCACTTCGTCTGCCAGCCTGTGCAGTTCGCGGTCGCTGAACTGCTTCATATCGGCAGGCACATGGACACGGTCCAAAAGCGGGGTAAGGGGTCTATTCGTCATCGCACGCAGCCCTCCGGGGCCATATCAAGTCTCGCGGGCAATAACGAAACGCGCCGCCTGTCGCAAGCATTCCGCAGCCGCGCCGTAGGGCGCCAGCGCCGCTTCTGCCTCGCTTACCAGATCCCTGGCTTTCGCCTTAGCCCCGTCCAGGCCCAGCAATGACACAAAGGTCGCCTTGCCTGCATCAGCATCCTTCTGAAGGCGCTTGCCCGCTTTGGCGGCATCTCCCTCTACATCCAAGATGTCGTCGGCGATCTGAAAGGCAAGGCCCAGCGCCCGCGCATAGTGCCGCAGCGGGGTCACATCTGCCCCCCCAAGAACCGCGCCCGCCTCTGCCGACCACGATATCAGTGCGCCGGTTTTATTGCGCTGAAGCCCGGTAATCTGGTCCAGCGTCAGCGGCAACGCAGCCGTTTCCGCCGCAATATCCTGCGCCTGCCCCAGAACCATGCCCTGCGCACCGGATGCCCGCGCCAAAGACGCCATCAGCGCCACCCGAACCGCCGGATCTGGCGCACAGTCTGCCCGTGCCAACACGTCAAACGCCAGCGTTTGCAGTGCATCCCCGACGAGAACCGCCGTCGCATTGTTCCATTTGACATGCACCGTCGGCTGGCCCCGCCGCAGGTCGTCATCATCCATGCAGGGCAGGTCATCATGGACCAGAGAATAGGCATGCATGGACTCTATCGCGGTTGCCGCAAAGACCGATTGCGCGGCGGGAATGCCATGCAACCGCGCGCTTTCAATCACCAGAAATCCGCGCAGGCGCTTTCCACCGGACGTGGCATACCGCATGCCATGCACCACCGGGACATCGGCAAAATCCGCCAGAACAGTGTCTAAACAAGCCTGAACCTGCGCCGCGGCCCCGGTCAATGCTGCGGGAAACACCTAAAGGCCTTCCACCGGCTTCAGACCCACTGCCGCACCGCCTTCGCCCAGGGTAATCGCCGCCACTTTTTCCTCGGCCTCTTTCAGTTTGGCCTCGCACCGCGCCTTCAGGGCGGCACCGCGTTCGTATAATGTGATCGACTGCTCAAGCGGCACGTCGCCATTCTCAAGCTGCGCGACAACGCGCTCCAGTTCGGCCATCGCCTGCTCGAAACTCATCTCTGCCACTGCCGTCTCGCTCATGCGCCTCGCTCCATCAAAACACCCGTATGCGCCGCGACATGCGCGGCGAGGGCAAACAGATCATATCCCCCCGCCAAAGTCGAGGCAACGCCACCTTCCCACAGCGCGTTGGCTGCGTTATCAGGACCAGCCCATACACCAACCGTCCCCTCTGCAGACGTGGGTTTTTCTAGTCGGGGGCAAGCATATAGCCCGCACCGCGCACCGTCTGCAGATAGCGCGGCTGCTTTGGATCCGCCTCGATCTTACGGCGCAATCGGGTGATCTGCACATCGACGGCCCGTTCCTGGGCCTGACTGCGATCACGCCCCAGATCCTCGACCAGCTTGGTTCTGCTGACCGCCTCGCCGGGGGCGGAGGCAAAGATCCGCATCAGCTGGCTTTCGGTCGCGGTCAGCCGGACGGGCATTTCGCCCTGCCACATCTCAGCCCGCTCCACGTCATAGCGCACCGGCCCCAAGTGCAGCACCTTCGGTCCCAGATCGACCGCAACCGCCTGCGGCACCCGTCGCAGAATCGCGTTGATCCGGAGTAGCAGCTCTTTTGGCTCGAACGGCTTCGCCAGATAGTCATCCGCGCCCGCCTCCAGCCCTTCGATCCGTTCCGACGTCTCGCCCTTGGCGGTCAGCAGCAATATCGGCGTCGTCAGCGTCTTGCGCAGGGCGCGCGTCAGGGCAACGCCATCTTCGCCCGGCATCATCACATCCAGAACGATCATATCGAATTCCAGACCACCCAGCAGGCGCCGCGCATGTGCTGCGTCCCGTGCCGCGCTAACCCAGAATCCGTGGCGCACCAGAAATTTCTGCAACAGGCCCCGAATGCGCTCGTCATCATCAACGATCAGCAAATGTACGTCGGTTGTGGGCGTCATTGGCTTGAATCCTTCATCACCTGAAAGTGCATGCGCATCTCGGGGTCCATCATCGCCTCAAGCACCTGCCTGAACCCTGCTACCGCAACAGGCCCCGCCGCGCGATAGGCCGCACGCATTCGTGTTCTTTGTGCCTCGCTCAACTCTTTCTCCAACTCCAGACCGGAGGCGGTCAAAAACAGGTGGCGTTCGCGCTTGTCCAGCCGCCCCACACGGCTTTCCACCAGCCCGTCCGCGATCAGAGAGCGCAAAACCCGGTTCAGCGATTGTTTGGTCACCCCCAGAACGGCCAGCAGGTTATTTACGGTCGTACCGGGGCTGCGATGGATGAAATGCACGGCACGGTGATGGGCGCGGCCGTATTCGTAATTCGCCAGAATTCTGTCAGGATCGGCCGTAAAACCGCGATAGGCAAAGAACATCGCCTCGATCCCCTTGCGCAACTGTTCGTCCGTAAGGAAAAGCAGCCCCTCGCCGCCCTGTGCGCTTGACCCTGGCCCGTCGGACATGACTGCTCCTCTCGACATAATTTTAATTTTGCCTGATTTTAAGTCAGTCTTGTTGACTTTCCAAGAATCAATTGTTAGCGATTTCTACAATTCGCGCAACTTTATGTCCGCATCGGCCTTAAAATGCGCAACATATGCAAATATGGCGGAAAATCCCGCCTTGAATGAAAAGGATCGAATGATGGCTGGATCATATGCAGACCGCGACGGCTTTATCTGGATGGATGGCAAACTGGTGCCGTGGCGCGATGCAAACGTGCATATCCTGACCCATGCCATGCACTATGCCAGCTCTGTCTTCGAGGGAGAGCGGTGCTATAACGGCAAGATCTTCAAAAGCCGCGACCATTCAGAGCGTCTGCTGCGCTCCGGTCAGCTGCTTGACATGGTTATCCCCTATACCGTCGACCAGATCGAGGCGGCGAAATACGAGGCACTGAAGGCCAACAACCTGACAGACGCCTATGTGCGCGTCATCGCGTTTCGCGGTGCCGGAGAGATGATGGGTGTTGCGGCCAACTTGAACCCGGTTCGCATGGCTGTGGCCGTTTGGGAATGGGGTGCCTATTACGGCGACGCCAAGATGAAAGGCGCAAAGCTGGACATCTCAAAATGGAAACGCCCCTCGCCTGAAACAATCCCCTGTGCGGCAAAGGCCGCCGGTCTGTACATGATCTGCACCATGTCCAAACACGCGGCAGAGGCAAAAGGCTGTTCCGACGCGATGATGTTCGACTATCGCGGCTATGTCGCCGAGGCGACGGGCGCCAATATCTTCTTCGTGAAAGACGGCGAAGTGCACACACCGCTGCCCGATTGCTTTCTCAACGGACTTACACGCCAAACCGTGATCGGCATGCTGAAGGCCAAAGGCATCACCGTGCATGAACGTCACATCATGCCCGAGGAACTGGAAGGATTCGAGCAGTGCTGGCTGACCGGCACCGCCGCCGAAGTAACCCCTGTGGGCCAGATCGGTGACCATACGTTTGAGGTCGGCGCATTGACGCGCGAGATCGCGGAAGACTACGAAAAGCTCGTTCGCGCCTGATAAAAGTCTGTATTTGTGGAAAAGGGTCGGCGCAGGCCGGCCCTTTTTACGTCAAACCTGCCGGCCCCGCGCGATCCGCAGAAACTGCCTTAGGGACGCGCTTTTGATCGGCACAGTCACCGGCCTGCGATGCAGGGCGCGGGTGGCCGGATGCAAATCGCCCATCTGCCGTTCGATTGCCACAAAGGCTGGCAGCCGGCTGGTCGCAACCTCGGCTCTGGGGTGGTCAAGGATATGTCGTGTCATATCGTTCTCCTGTCTTTGCAGCGGAGCAGTCCGCATGGCAAGGTGCGCGACCTTACCACAACGCGCCGGATTTGCGAAATAACATGAGCCCTTTGTCGCCTATCCGCCCGGCGTCATCGCCTTGCGCTGACGGTCCCGCTGAATTCCCAACTGCCGCTCTCGCCAGATGATCAGAACGCCTGCCAGAATGACCAGCGCGGCACCCGCCAGCATCACCAACGTCGGCACCTCGCCAAAGACAAAATACCCGATCGCCAGCGCAAACAGCATGCTGGCATATTCGAACGGCGCGATGACCGATGCGTCCGCAAACCGGTAGCTGGATGTCAGGAATATCTGCCCGATGCCCCCCAGCAATCCCGCGCAAAGCAACAACGCCGCCTCGCTCAGGGTCGGGACGACCCAGCCAAAGGGAATTGTGATCAGCGACAGAACGGTCGAAGTGACCGAAAAGTAGAACACGATGGCCGAGGTCCGCTCGATATTAACCAGTTTACGCACGAACACCTGTGCCAAAGCCGAAAATACCGCCCCCATCAGCACCACAGTCGCGCCCAGCGTTTCACGGCTGCCCAAGGCACCGCTCGACACGGATTCAAATCGGGGCGATAGAACGATCAAGACCCCGACCAGGCCCAAAGCAACCGCTGTCAGGCGAAATGCCCGAACGTCCTCGCCCAGAAACATCGCGGCGAAAATCACCGTCAGCAAAGGCGCGGCATAGCCGATCGCCGTGACCTCGGGCAGCGGCAGCAGCCCCAGCCCGGCAAAGCCCAACCCCATCGCCATCGTCCCCGCGACCCCGCGCCAGACATGGCCCATCGGGTTCGCCGTGACCAGCCCGATCCGCAGTTCATGACGATACCACAGCCACACCAGAATGACCGGAATCGCAAAGAACGACCGCGCGAACACCGCCTGTCCCGGCGGAATATGGTCTGACACCGATTTTATCATGCTGGCCATGATGATGAAGACCAGCACCGAGACGATCTTCAGTCCAATTCCGCGAAAGGGCTGGTTCATGGCCTATCCGATCAATCTAATCGGATTGCCCGCTATCCACGCGGCGACGGACTCGACCGTTTCACGGTAGAAGACCTCGAATGTCGCCTGAGTCGTGTATCCCAGATGCGGCGTCAAAAGCAGCTGACCGCTGGCAATCAACGCCCGGTCAAGAATGGGGTTTTCCGCCGGAACAGGCTCTGTATCGAACACATCCAGCCCGGCTTTCATATCGGGCCGCGCCCGCATGACATCCAACAGCGCGGCTGTGTCGGCAATCGGCCCGCGGGACGTGTTAACAAACACGCCGTCCGGCCTCATCGCCTGAAATGCCGCGCGCCCGATCAGCCCTTTTGACCGCTCGGACAACACCAGATGCACCGAAACCGCATCGGCGTCCGCCATCAGCGCGTTCAGGCTTGGCCGAAACCCGACACCCGACGCCTCAGCTTTTTCCACCGTCAAATTCTGCGACCATGCGATCGGCGTCATGCCAAAGGCGCGTCCGATCGTTGCCATCTGGTTGCCGATATTGCCCAGCCCGATCAGGCCAAGCGTCAGGCCATTCAAATCACGCCCGAGCCGCTTTTGCCAGCCACCCGCAGCCAGCGACGCCGCCTCGGGAACCAGCCCCCGCGACAACGCAAGGATCATCGTCATCGCCAGTTCCGACGTTGTCGTCTTGCGCGAAGTCGTGCCCGACACAGGAATGCCCCGCGCCTTGGCCGCAGCCACATCAATCGCGGCATTGCGTGGCCCCGTTGTGACGATCAGTTTCAGATTTGGCAGCGCCTCGATCAACGCCGCCGGAAACGCGGTGCGTTCGCGCATCAGGCAGATCACGTCGAACCCGATCAGGGTTTCTTGCAGGGCATGCTCTGGAATAGCCTCGGTGAAAAACGTGATATCAGAGCCTAATCTGGCCCAATCCGCCATATTCCGCGCATCGCTTGTGTAGTCGTCCAGAACCGCAATCTTCATTTTCTTCCCCGAATTACATCAGCCGGTTTACCGCCCATCGCGCCGCATCAGCGACAGTTTCGTCCGCATCATCGCAAAGGGCAACCGCAACTCTGCGCAAATCCGCGTCACCGGAATTGCCAATGGCATACAGCACATTGCGCACAAAACGGTCCCGCCCGATCCGCTTGATCGGGCTGCCGGAAAACAACGCCCGAAACCCCGCGTCGTCCAGCATGGCCAGATCCGCCAGCCTTGGCGCCCGCAAATCATCCCTTGCGGCATATTTCACCTCGCGGGCCTCCATGGCGAACTTGTTCCAAGGGCAGGCCGCAAGACAATCGTCGCACCCATAAATCCGATTCCCCATCATCGGCCGCAAGGCAACGTCGACAGGCCCCTTATGCTCAATCGTCAGATAGGAAATGCAGCGCCGCGCATCCAGCTGGAACGGCGCCGGAAACGCCCCTGTCGGACAGATATCCAAACAGGCGGTGCAACTGCCGCAATGCTCTTCCTCTGGCGCGTCGACGGGCAGATCAAGCGTGGTAAAAATAGCGCCCAAAAAGAACCAGTTGCCCAGATCACGGGACAAAAGATTGGTGTGCTTACCCTGCCATCCCAGCCCTGCGGCCTGTCCCAGCGGTTTCTCCATCACGGGGGCGGTATCGACAAAAACTTTGATCTCGGCATCTTTGACCTGTTCGATCAACCAGCGCCCCACGCGCTTCAGCCGCTTCTTGACCACATCGTGATAATCGCGGTTTTGGGCATAAACAGAGACTGCCGCGCGGTCCCTCAGCGCCAGAATATCGAACGGATCATGCTCTGGCGTATAGGGTTCCGCCAGCATGATCACCGACCGGGCACCGGGCCATAGCGACGCGGGATCGCCCCGCCATTCCATGCGGTCGGCCATCCAGCCCATTTGCCCGTGACGCCCCTGTTCGACAAACGCCGCCAATCGCGACGGGGCCAGCGGAATGGAATCCGGTCTGCAAATCCCGATCTTTGCGAACCCTTCGGTCAGGGCAAATTGCGATAGCCGCGCCTTTAGCTCTGCGCTCAAAAATCAAGGTCCGCGTAATGAGCCGGCGGGGGAAAACCAGAGACCTGATCGGCCAGAATCGACCGGAACGCAGGCCGGGATTTGATCTTTGCGTACCAGTCCTTTACCGTAGCATTGCGATTCCAGTCCACATCAGAAATGTAGTCAAGACAGGACAGATGCGCCGCTGCCGCGAAATCGGCAAGCGTCATCATATCGCCCGCCAACCAGCGCCGCTGGTCCAGAATCCAGCCCATGTAATCAAGATGATATTTGATCGCCTTTGCGCCCATCTTGATGTTCTTCGAGTCAGGATACCCCTGCCCCATCATCTTTTTGTTCACGCGTTCATACAGCAGCTTTGACGTGACTTCGTGATGGAACTTGTCATCGAACCACGCCACGATCCGGCGCATCTCATAGCGTTCTTGAATACCGCGCGGCATCAGGGTCGGCGATGGATTGGCCTCTTCCAGATACTCGCAAATCGCGGTGCTTTCCGACATCATCTTGCCGTCCAGCTTAAGCACAGGAACCTTGCCCGCCGGATTGCGGCGCATAAAATCAGGGTCAGCTTCCCAATATTTTTCTTCAACCAGCTCCACCTCGATCTTCTTCTCGGCCAGCGAAAGGCGGACCTTGCGGCAAAAAGGCGATAGCGGAACGTGGAAAAGTCGATTCATTTCATAACTGCTTTAGGAGGGTTCTGTCCTTACTAGCCGCGAACGCCTGCGGGTTTCAACTCTCGAAACACGCAGACCGCCCATCCGCGCGGATCGTGGCCGCACCATCCATGATCGACCCGGTGCGTTTGCGGATATAGGCGGTCGGTTTGCTGGCGGACCGGTCTTTAGGGTTTGGCAGAACGGCGGCAAGGCGCGCGGCCTGCAATGCGGTCAACTTATCGGGGCTGACATCGAAATAGTGATGCGCGGCGGCGTCTATGCCAAACACCCCTTCGTCAAACTCGGCGACGTTCAGATAAACCTCCAGAATCCGCCGTTTGGTCCAGACCGCTTCGACGGCGGGGGTCAGGATCGCCTCCAGCGCCTTGCGGGGCCAACTGCGCCCATGCCAAAGGTAGACGTTCTTGACCACCTGCTGCGACAAGGTCGAGGCGCCCCGTGCGGCGCCCTCGTCCAATGCCTTGCGGATCGCGGACATATCGAACCCCCAGTGCAGGCAAAAATTGGCATCCTCTGCCGCGACAACCGACCGGGGCACAAATTGCGACATCTCGGATATCGCGACCCAATCCTGCTCTATTCCGCCCAAACGGCGGCTTTCGGACAGCATGTAATAGGTGGTCGGCGGGTTCACCAGGCTGAACAGTACAACGAAGAACGCCATGAACGCCGCAATCCCAAAGCACCCGCGCAACACCCATCGCCGCACCCAGCGCATAGGGCTGATGCGGGATCGGGAGACCCCCTTGGAGGTCCGCTTTGATGTCTTTGCTTTTGCCACGCGACACCTTAGCCACGCCAGGCGGCAAAGGGTCAAGGCGACAAAGGCCGATCTGCCATGAAAGTCCCGATTCCGCCACGGATTGCGACGCATCATTGCAACCTTTGCCTTGCGGGTCGAACATTTTGCCAAATTAATGTCAGGAGGGCCCGGTCATGCACATCAATGCCTTGCCAAAATACGACACCAGCATCAACACCACCGGTTGCTGTCCAAAATTCAATCCCGAAGGATGGGATGGGCAAGAACTTCGCTTTCGAAACAAGCTGTTCGTAAAGGCGGACACCCATAGCGCGTTTCACATCCCGCTTGATATGGGGCGGGTTTTCACGCGCGTGCAGCAGCATCTCGAAGAGGCGGGGGCCTATGACCCCGCTGATTTCATTGTGCTTAGTCACGATCTAAATGCCTGGCACGCAGGTCACTATTTCTCAGCGTCCAAAGATATCCCCAACGAAGAGATGGTGCGGATATCCGGCGATTTCATCACCAAGGTGTTCGAAGGCCCATACAAGGACGCCCCCGACTGGGAGGAAGCGATGAAACAGGAGGTGCGCAAGCGCTGCGAAGAGCCCGACGACATCTTCTTTTTCTATACGACCTGCCCGCGATGCGCCAAGGTCTACGGGAAGAACTATGTCGTCGGGCTTGCTAAGGTGAAACCGCGGCAACCCTAAGGTCGCCGCGATTCAGTGACTATTCCGCCGGAATAGCCTGTTCTTCGATACTGAGCGGGTGAGGAATATGCACCAGCATTTCTTTCGGGCACACCTGAAGGAAGTTCGGCAGTTCCAGATCCCAATGGGTCAGGATTTCTGCTGCCTTCCGGCTTCCTGTCTCTGCTGCGTGACGCTCGATCAGCGTTTTCAGTTGGTTGGCCCAATAAGGAACAGACACACCGCAGGTGACCAAAGTCTCGAGGTTCATCATATCCTCGGCTTCGCCTTTGGGGTCGTAAAGATACGCCATACCACCCGTCATGCCCGCGCCAAAGTTGGCCCCGATCGTGCCAAGGATCACGGCAACGCCGCCGGTCATATACTCGCACCCGTTCGATCCGCAGCCTTCGATCACGACCTTCGCACCAGAGTTGCGAACCGCGAACCGTTCCCCCGCGCGACCGGCGGCAAACAGATAGCCGTCGGTGGCGCCATAAAGCACGGTATTGCCAATGATCGTATTCTCGGACGCCACCAGCGGCGAATGCATCGGCGGGCGCACGATGATCGTGCCGCCCGACAGGCCCTTGCCAACGTAGTCGTTCGCATCGCCCGACACTTCCAGCTTCAGGCCAGGGGCGGCAAAGGCCCCCAACGACTGGCCCGCGCTGCCTGTCAGTTTGACGGTCAGGTGGTCGGGTTGCAGGTTGTTCCGCATCCCAAAGTTCTGGACGATATGGCTGGAAACACGAGTGCCGATCGTCCGGTGCGTGTTGCGCACCGCATAGGACAACTGCATCTTCTCGCCATCGTTCAGGAACCGCTGCGCATCCGCCACAATCTCTGCGTCCAGCGTGTCGGGCACAAAATTGCGGGGCTTCATACGGTCGTAAACAATCTTTTCCGCGCCATCGACGGTGATCAACAGCGGGTTCAGGTCCAGATCATCCAGATGCGCCGATCCACGCGACACCTGCGTCAGCAGGTCGGCCCGACCGATGATATCGTCGATGGACCGTGCCCCGATGCTGGCAAGGATTTCGCGCACTTCCTGTGCGTAGAACGTGATCAGGTTGACCACCTTGTCTGCCGTGCCGGTGAACTTGTCACGCAGCGCAGGGTCTTGTGTGCAAACCCCCACGGGGCAGGTGTTCGACTGGCATTGACGCACCATGATGCAGCCCATCGCGATCAAGGCGGCGGTGCCGATGCCGTATTCCTCGGCCCCCATCATGGCCGCCATGACGATGTCACGCCCGGTGCGAAGCCCGCCATCGGTGCGCAAGGTCACACGCTCGCGCAGCTTGTTCATCGACAGAACCTGATGCGCCTCGGTCAGACCCATTTCCCATGGCAGACCGGCGTATTTGATCGACGTCGCAGGGCTGGCACCAGTGCCGCCGTTGTGACCCGAAATCAGGATGATATCGGCCTTGGCCTTGGCCACACCGGCGGCAATCGTGCCAACACCCGATTGACTGACCAGCTTTACCGTCACCTTGGCGCGCGGGTTGATCTGCTTGAGGTCGTAGATCAGCTGTGCCAGATCCTCGATCGAATAGATGTCATGGTGCGGAGGCGGTGAAATCAGCATCACACCCGGCGTCGCATGACGCAGGCGCGCGATCAGCTCTGTCACCTTCATGCCGGGCAACTGGCCACCCTCGCCGGGCTTGGCGCCCTGCGCCACCTTGATCTCCAGCTCTTCGCACTGGTTCAGGTATTCGGCTGTCACACCGAAGCGGCCAGAGGCCACCTGTTTGATCTTCGCGCTGGGGTTGTCGCCGTTCGGTTCGGGGTGGAAATGCGCCGGATCTTCGCCGCCCTCGCCAGAATCGGACTTGGCCCCGATCCGGTTCATCGCCACGTTCAGCGTCTTGTGCGCCTCTGGCGACAAGGCACCCAGCGACATGCCGGGCGTGATGAACCGCTTGCGGATAGAGGTGATGCTTTCCACCTCCTCGATCGGCACGGGGTTGCCCAGCGCCTTGATGTCCAACAGGTCGCGCAGGTGAATCGGCGGGTTCGCCCGCATCGCGGCCGAGAACCGCTTCCACATCTCGAACGATGCCGTGTTGCAGGCGGCCTGCAACATATGCATCGTCTGCGCCTCCCACGCGTGCTTTTCACCGGAACGGCGTGCCTTGTAGAAACCGCCGATCGGCAGAACGTCGGACCCGCCAAGGAAACCCTGCGCGTGGACTTGCTCCAGCTTGCGCTGGATGCCGTGCACGCCGATGCCGGAAATACGGCTGGTCATGCCGGGGAAGAATTCCGCTACCATGGCGCGGGACAGGCCCACCGCCTCGAAGTTCAGGCCACCACGATAGCTGGAAATCACAGAGATCCCCATCTTCGCCATGATCTTCAACAGACCCTGATCAATCGCATAACGATATCGCGCGACCGCCTCGGACAATGTGCCGTCCAGCAGGCCGCGATCAATCCGGTCAGACAGCGAATCTTCGGCCAGATAGGCGTTGACCGTTGTCGCGCCACAACCGATCAGAACCGCAAAGTAATGCGCGTCGATGCATTCCGCCGACCGGATGTTCATCGAACAGAACGTCCGCAGGCCCTTGCGGGTCAGCCACGAATGCACAGCCGAGGTTGCAAGGATCATCGGCATCGCCACGCGGTCCGGCCCCTGATGCTGGTCGGTGAGAACAAGATGCCCGGCCCCCGAACGCACGGCATCCTCTGCCTCTGACCGGATACGGATCAGCGCCTTTTGCAAGGCCCCATTGTCGTCGCCATGCGGAAAAGAACAGTCGATCTCGACCATCGGCGCGTTAAAGCATTTCGTCATTTCGATAAACTGCTCGTTGCCGATGAACGGGCTGTCCAGAACCAGAATTTCGGTCTGGCTGCTGTCTTCGTCCAACACGTTCTTCAGGTTTCCGAACCGCGTTTTCAGGCTCATCACGCGGTATTCGCGCAAGCTGTCGATCGGTGGGTTGGTGACCTGGCTAAAGTTCTGGCGAAAGAAATGGCTCAGCGGGCGATACTTCTCGGACAAGACCGCACTTGGCGTGTCATCCCCCATAGAGGCAAGCGCCTCTTTCGCGTCCTCTGCCATCGGCGCCAGAATCTGCTCCAGCTCTTCGATGCTGTATCCCGCCGCGATCTGGCGCTTGCGCAGTTCTGATCCGGTGAAGATCGGCAATTCCTTGACGCCCGACAGCGTTTCCTCAAGGTCGTTGATCTTGCCAACCCAGTCCCCGAAGGGCTGGCTGCCGGCAAGACGGTTCTTGATTTCAACGTCGTGATACAGCGTGCCTGTCTTCATATCGACGGCAATCATCTGCCCCGGTCCCAATGCACCCTTTTCCACAACGCGCGCCTCGTCCGTCGGCACCATGCCCGCCTCGGACCCGGCAATCAGCAGGCCGTCGCCCGAAACGACATAGCGCATCGGGCGCAGACCGTTGCGGTCCAGACCGGCGCATACCCAGCGGCCATCGGTCATCGCAAGCGCGGCAGGGCCGTCCCATGGCTCCATCACAGAGTTGCAGTAGGAATACATGTCGCGCCACGCGTCGGGCAGTTCTTTCGCCTGCTTGGACCAGCTTTCCGGCACCAGCATCGTTTTTGCCATCGGCGCGGAACGCCCCGCCCGCACCAGCACCTCGAACACCGCATCCAGTGCGCCGGAATCCGACGTGCCCTGCGGGATGATGGGCTTGATGTCCTCTGCCATGTCGCCGAACGTCGACGAGGCCATCCGAATTTCGTGGCTCTTCATCCAATTGACGTTGCCCTTCAGCGTATTGATCTCGCCATTGTGCGCCAGCATGCGGAATGGCTGTGCCAGCCACCACTGAGGGAAGGTGTTCGTCGAATACCGCTGGTGATAGATCGCGAACGCGCTCTCGAACCGCTCGTCCATCAGGTCGGGGTAAAACACCGCAACCTGCTCGGCCAGCATCATGCCTTTGTAGATGATCGAACGGCACGACAGGCTGCACAGATACAGGCCCTGAATGCCGGACGCAGCCGCCGCTTTCTCGATACGGCGACGAATGACATACAGCTCGCGCTCGAATGTTTCCTCGTCCACACCCTTGGAATTCGAAATCAGGATCTGCTCGATCTCGGGGCGTGTCGCGTTGGCCTTCTCGCCAAGGCAATCGACGTTCACCGGAACGTGGCGCCAGCCATAGATGTAATAGCCCATGCGCAGCACTTCGGACTCGATAATCGTCCGGCACGTCTCCTGTGCACCAAAGTTGGTACGCGGCAGGAACACCTGACCCACTGCGATCATCTGGTCCATATGCGGTTCGTGACCGGTGCGGCGGATCTGATCGTAGAAAAACTTTACCGGAATTTGAACGTGAATACCCGCACCGTCGCCGGTCTTGCCGTCGGCGTCGACAGCGCCGCGGTGCCAGATCGCTTTCAGCGCTTCAATTCCGTTTTCGACAACCTTGCGTGTGGCGTTGCCATCCAGCGCGACAACCAGTCCGACACCGCAGGACGAATGCTCTTCCTCTTCGGAATACATCCCGTTCTCTGCCAGCCACTTGCGGTTGGCTTCCTCTTTCGCAACCCAGTTCTCGTCATAGATGGTCATGTCGGTCACCTTTCATTCATCTTGCAGGTCAGGGGCCTTGACCCAGTTCGCCTGCCGAAAGTTCCAATGCTCATTGGCGTCTGCATCGAATGCGCATGATCTGTGCATCCGATGTGCTCCGCCTGATTTTGCCTATTCCGCCGCCACGCTCGCCGCTGCGTTCACATATTCCATGATCGCCTCTGCCGCTTCGCGCCCGTCCCGGATCGCCCAGACAACCAGCGATGCACCGCGCACGATATCCCCCGCCGCATAGACGCCGGGCAGGTTGGTTTCATGCGTTTTGAAATCGGCCTTGATCGTGCCCCAACGGGTCACTTCCAGTTCTGGCACCCCCCAAAGCGCGGGCAGGTCTTCCGGCTCGAATCCCAGCGCCTTGATGACCAGATCGGCCTTTTCGATATAATCGGCCCCTTCGATCAGTTCGGGCGCGCGGCGACCGGTGGCATCAGGCGCGCCCAAACGCATCTTTTGCACCATGACGCCTTCGACGCTGTCGCCGGTAAAGCCTTTTGGCGCGGTCAGCCAAACAAACTCCACGCCTTCTTCTTCGGCGTTTTGCACTTCTCGCAGTGATCCGGGCATGTTTTCGCGGTCACGGCGATACAGGCATTTGACCGAAGTCGCGCCCTGACGGATCGACGTGCGGACGCAATCCATCGCGGTATCGCCGCCGCCGATTACAACAACGCGCTTGCCGCGTGCGTCCAACTCTCCGTTGTCGAACTCTGGCACATCATCGCCAAAGGATTTTTTGTTGCTGGCCGTCAGAAAGTCGATGGCGCGCACAATGCCATCAGCACCCGCACCGGGCCCCTGCAAATCGCGCGTCTTGTAAACGCCGGTCGCAATCAGAACAGCGTCATGCTGCCCGCGGATCGCGTGAAAGCTCATGTCTTCGCCGACATTGCAGTTCAGCACAAACTGCACGCCACCCAGTTCCAGCTGCTGGATACGGGCCATAACAATGTCTTTTTCCAGTTTGAAACCGGGAATACCATAGGTCAACAGGCCGCCTGCGCGGTCATAACGGTCATACACCGTCACCTGAAATCCCTGACGCCGCAGCATATCCGCGGCGGCAAGACCGCCGGGGCCCGCACCGATGATGCCGACGCTTTCAGCCCGCTCCGTACGCGGCTGGATAGGTTTGACCCACCCGTTTTCCCACGCGGTGTCGGTGATGTATTTCTCGACCGCGCCGATCGTAACCGTGCCGTGGCCGGATTGTTCGATCACGCAGTTGCCTTCGCACAGGCGATCCTGCGGGCAGATGCGGCCACAAATCTCGGGGAATGTGTTGGTTGCCTGCGAAAGCTCGTAGGCCTCCTGCAACCGGCCTTCCGCCGTCAGGCGCAGCCAGTCGGGGATGTTGTTATGCAGCGGGCAATGCGTCTGGCAATAGGGCACACCACACTGGCTGCACCGCCCCGCCTGCTCTTCGGCCTTCGGGGTCGCATACTCTGCGTAAATCTCGTCGAAGTCCTTTGCCCGCAAATTGGGAGGACGCTTTTCAGGCATTTCTTTGCCCACGTTTACAAACTGAAGCATGCGTTGCTTGGCCATGGTCGAACCTCCCGAATTTTGCAGGTTCGATTGTTTACGTTGGGGTTGCGGAAAAGAAAAGGCAGCAAGGCTGACCTATTATTCGATTACGTAAGACTTTTTGACCTTGTTTCGAAAATAATTCGCGAAATTATGACAGCACAACTTACCTATCATTCAAAACCCAGCCAAAAGTGCCGCCATAGCCGCCGTTCCGATGATGATTCGCCACCAGCCGAACAGGGCATATCCATTACGGCTGACATATCCCAACACCCAGTTAACCACCAAAATCGCTGCCACAAATGCGGCGATAAACCCAATGGCAATCTCGTTGATCGCACCGGCATCCAGCACATCACGGTTCTTGTACAGGTCATAGGCAAAGGCCCCCGCCATTGTCGGCATCGACAAAAAGAACGAGAATTCTGCCGCAGCCCTTTTGCCCGCCCCCATCAGCATTCCGCCAACGATCGTGGCGCCACTGCGCGACACGCCCGGTATCATCGCCAAACACTGAATCACGCCGATGATCAACGCCATCTTTGGCGGAAACCTCATTGCATCGTCATGGGTGATCCGCAGGTTCATCCGGTCAACAAAAATCAGAACAAAACCGCCAAGGATCAACATGATAGCGATCAGCATTGGGGTTTCGAACAGCACGGTCTTGATGAAATCATGCCCCAGCACGCCAATCACCACCGCAGGTAAAAACGCCAGCAACACAGACCACACAAAGCGCCGCGCGGCGGGATCGGTCGGAAACGCCATTGCAACGCCAAGAAGCCGCGAGAAGTAGACAATCAGAATGGCAACAATCGCGCCAAGCTGGATCACCACCTCGAATGTTTTCCCGGCAGAGTTAAACCCAAGAAAATGCCCCGCTAACAGAATATGCCCCGTCGAGGAAACGGGGATAAACTCTGTCAGACCCTCAAGAAGACCCAGCAACAGGGCGGCAATGGTGGTGGAATCACCCATGGTCAGGTCGCCTTTTGCCGAAGCTAATGTCAGGAATGCTTGCGAAGGTTCTTGGCGCTGTCTTTGATCGCGTCAAACTGGCCCGACGGGCGAAACCGCCACAGATAGTCAGGCAGAACAGCGCCCATTGCCGTGGGCTTGACCCCAAGATCAGCCAAACCCCTGGCCCCCTCGGACACGACATTGTCGACCCGCAGATTGCGAACCTGATCGCGTGTAACCAAAGTATTGGTGAACAGACCCAGCGAGATCGTCTGCAAGACATCAAACACACCGCCCATGATATTGGCGGCAAAGAACGGCAGGTTCAAAATCAGACGGCGGCGGTGGATCACGGTCAGCATGTCCTCCATCAACTCGCGGAAGCTCCGCACATCTGGACCACCCAATTCATAGACGCCAGGCGCGACATCCCCCAGCAACGCCCGTTCGGCGGCAGCGGCAACATCGTCAACGTAAACCGGCTGAAACCGGGTATCCGCGCCAACAACAGGCAGCACCGGACCGAATCGCGACATCCCGGCGAAACGGTTGAAAAATCCGTCTTCCGATCCGAAAATTACCGAAGGGCGAAGGATAACGGCCGACGGAAATCGCCGCAGCACAGCCTCTTCGCCCAGCGCCTTGGTGCGGGCATAGTCGCTTTCGCTGTCAGGATCGGCACCGATCGCCGAGAGTTGAACCATACGGCCAACACCCTCTTCCGCCGCGATGCGCGCAACACGCTCCGCACCTTCGGACTGAACCGCATCAAAGCTGTTCTTGCCAGTCTCGTTCAGGATGCCCACGCAATTCACAACCGCATCGGCGCCCTGCATCACGGACCGGACCGAGGCATCATCGCGGATGTTGCACAAAACAGGCTCTACCTGCCCGACGGCGCCATAGGGCCTGACAAACAATGCGTCGTTCGGATGCCGGACAGCAACGCGCACGCGCCAGCCGGCTTTCGCCATTCGGCGCACAATATAACGACCGACAAAGCCGGATCCGCCATAAATAGTAACAAGTTTGGACATGGGATGCCTCCGCATATAGGTTGCTAGTTCAATAGCTTTCTAGCGACGCGGGAACAAGTCGCTATCACATACGGTCGATTTACTGAAAAGGAGCCGTTGACAGTGCCTGCACTACACATTAGATCGCCTCTCACGACGACACCTGCCCAGGTGGCGGAATGGTAGACGCGCTAGCTTCAGGTGCTAGTATTGGCAACGATGTGGAGGTTCGAGTCCTCTCCTGGGCACCAAAAATCTAAAAAGACTTGACCAAAATAAATCGCTCAGGCGGTTTTTTTGGTTTTGAATCCGGGCTGTTCACACCACTGTCGATTATTTCGGTGGTAATGTGTCTGCTTGCTCCAGAATGGCAGCGAGCCTGTGAAAGCACCCTGCGATCCCCGTCTCGGCGGTCTCTGCCAGAAACGCGTCCAGTTGGGGCCAGACACGCAACGCCGCGTCCAGCAATGGGTCAGACCCCACGGTATAGAGGCCCGCCTGGATCATCATCTCTGACCGGTCATAGGCCCCCAGCAGACGGCGCGCGTTTGCGATCAGTGCGTTTTCCTCAGAAGTTGCAGCCCGCGGCAGACTACGAGAGACGGATCGCAAAAGATCAATTGCCGGAAACCTTCCTCGTTCGGCAATTTTGCGATCCATAACAATGTGCCCATCCAGAACGCCCCGCAGAATGTCGGCCACGGGTTCGTCCATATCCGAACCAGCGACCAGAACGGAAAACACCGCCGTTATATCGCCTTGACCAGCGAGGCCGGGACCGGCACGCTCGCACAGCGACATGATCGACTGAGAGGTCGACGCCGGAAACCCCCGAAGTGTCGAAGGCTCACCGGCGGCAATCGCGATCTCGCGGTGTGCTTCGGCAAAACGGGTGATTGAATCGACCAGTAGAAGCACCTGCAGGCCTTGGTCACGAAAGGATTCGGCGACGCACATAGCCGCCAACGCACAGCGGCGACGCATCAGAGGCGACTGGTCGGATGTTGCCGCAACGACCACAGATCGCGCCATGCCGTCCGGTCCCAGAACATCCTCGACGAAATCCCGCACTTCGCGCCCTCTCTCTCCGACAAGGGCGATCACGACGACATCGGCCTGCAAGTCCTTGGCGAGGTTGGACAGCAAGCTGGATTTCCCCACCCCCGATCCTGCAAAAAGCCCGATCCGTTGTCCTCTTACAATAGGCAGCAGGGTATTGAACACGGACAATCCCGTTTCCAGCCTTTGACCCAAAGGCCGTCGTTCTGTCGCAGGCGGCGGCAGGCATTGCAGTGGGCGATTGCGCGTGCCGCCGCCGAGAGGAGCTCCGTCAAGCGGCTGTCCGAACGGATCAATGACCCGTCCAATCCAGCCCGGATCAGGGGCAAGACCAACGGGGCCGATCAGCTCTACCAGATCCCCTATCGAAATACCGACCGCACTGCCCCCCAACAAGACAGTGATGGCGCGCGGAGAAAGTGACAGGACCTCGCCCCCAATTCTGGGTCCGTTCTGGGGGATAACCCGCACCTGATCGCCCTGCATTGCGATATCGGACAGGCCCGACACTTCGACCACACCACCGCCGACGGCACTGACCCGACCAATGCGCCGCGATGTAACGAGGCCCGAGAACGCGGCCTTCAGCCGTTCCAGCTCATTGGATCTGCTTTTCACTATCACCGGATTCTCCTGTGCCTTTGAAAACTCTTTCTAAAGGAATCACAGTTAAGGCTTGGTTGAAACCTATCGAGGGAGAAGCCCCGATGTTCGAAAAACTGGATATCTTCAAGATGGCGCAGTCAATGGCGACCCACGCCAGCGCGCGTCAGTCTGCTATCGCCGGCAACATTGCCAACGCCGACACCCCCGGTTTCAAGGCGCGGGACATCGCATCTTTTGCCGATAGCTTTCGAAATCAGGACACTGGATCGGGCCTTGTTGCGACCCGCACAACCCATCTTGCCTACGAAAGCGCCTCGCACGGATTCAAGCAGATCACGGCTGAGGAAAACATGTCCCCGAACGGCAATTCCGTCTCTCTCGAGACCGAGATGATGAAATCCGGGGAAGTCCGCCATCAGCATGAAACCGCACTGGCAATCTACAAAAGTGCGCTGGGCATTCTGCGCACGAGCCTTGGCCGAAGATAAGCAGGGGATGACATGATGAGCGACCTGATGAAAACTTTGGCGATGTCGGCGAGCGGCATGAAAGCGCAGGCAAGTCGCTTGCGCCATGTGTCAGAGAATATCGCCAACACGGATACCCCCGGTTTTCGGCGAAAAACATCCACGTTCGAAGAAACGATCGAGGCGGGGCAGCGCACCGGACTGGTGAGGAGCGGGCCAGTGAAACTGGACCGGGCAGAACTGGAACAGATCTACGACCCAGGCCACCCGATGGCCAACGAAGCCGGCTACTATGATGGATCGAATGTCGATCTGGTGGTCGAAATTGCTGATGCGCGCGAAGCGCAGCGCAGCTACGAGGCGAATCTGAAAATGTTCGATCAGGTCCGACAAATGTCGAGTGCACTGCTTGATCTGCTTCGCCGATAAAGGAGAACCGAGATGGATATCAGATCTTCGCTCGCGGCCCAGCAATATGCCGCCACCCGCCCCGCGACGGCCCCCAAGCCGGATCCCACCGGACAGCCGAACGGTTTCAGCCGCTTGGCAAATGATTTCGCCACAACCCTTCAGCAAGGAGAGCAAACCGCACTGTCTGCCATGACCGGCGGTGCCGATGCCCACGCGTTGGTTCAGGCGCTTGCCCAGACAGAGCTTGCGGTTGAAACCGCCGTGACTGTTCGCGACAAGGTCGTCGAAGCCTACCAGGAAATCCTGCGGATGCCGGTTTAACCAATGGATGACCTGATCTTCTACGATGTTCTTCAGCAGGCTCTTTGGGTCGCGGTGGTGATCTCGATGCCCGTCCTGATGGTTGCCCTGATCGCGGGATTGGTCATCGGCCTGTTCCAGGCACTGACCTCAGTTCAGGAAATGACGCTGACATTTGTCCCGAAAGTTGCTGCAATGCTGGCGGTTTTCTGGATCACCATGGGGTTCATGACCGACACATTGGTCGCCTTTCTCACCAATCGCCTTATCCCTTTGATTGTGGGGGTCTGACCTATGGACAATGCGACATACGCAACCCTTACCCGGCAATCGGGCCTGATGCGCGAGATGCAGGCGGTTGCGAACAACATCGCCAACCTGTCGACCACCGGCTTCCGCAAGGAAGGTGTGATCTTTGCCGAACATATCAGGGCGCTTGGCCGAACGGACGAATCATTGTCCATGGCCTCTGCCGACGTCCGTGTGACTAACGAACAACAGGGCTCTCTCAGCCCGACTAACGGATCGTTCGACTTTGCAATCGAGGGAGAGGGGTTCTTCTTGATCGACACGCCGGACGGTCAACGACTTAGCCGCGCGGGCGCGTTCACGCCAAACCCCGAGGGAGAGCTGGTGACGCCAGAGGGCTACCGCCTGCTCGACGGTGGCGGTTCGCCGATATTCATCCCGCCCGACGCGAAGGCGATCAGCGTCTCATCCGACGGCACCGTCAGCGCAGACGGCAGGCCGCTTACCCAGATCGGCGCAGTGCGCCCCGCCGATCCGCTGGACCTGGCGCGCGAGAACGGCGTGCGTTTCGAGGCAAAGGGCGGTGTAGTTCCTGCCGAAGACGCACGCATCATTCAGGGGTTTCTCGAAGGATCTAACGTGAACCCCGTCATTGAAGTCGCACGAATGATCGAAGTTCAGCGCGCTTACGAACTGGGCCAATCATTTCTGGAAAAAGAAGACGAACGTATTCGCGGCGTTTTGCAGACGCTTGGCCGCTAGAAAGGACATACCATGCAAGCCTTGAAAATTGCCGCAACAGGCATGAGCGCCCAACAGATGCGGGTCGAGGTCATTTCCAACAACCTCGCGAACATGAACACGACCGGATACAATGCGCGTCGGGCCGAATTCGCCGACCTCCACTATCAGCAATTGACGCGCGCGGGCACGATCAATGCATCCGACGGAACGGTTCTGCCGACCGGGGTGCAATTGGGTCTGGGTGTTCGGCCCGCGTCGATCACCGTCAACATTTCCCAGGGCGCGTTGTCTCAAACCGGGGGCGATCTGGACGTCGCGATCGAGGGCAGCGGCTATCTCGAGGTCACACTTCCCTCGGGCTTGTCCGCCTATTCGCGCGATGGCGGTCTGAAGCGTTCTGCCGATGGGCTGATCGTCACCTCAGACGGCTTCGCCATCGCGCCGGACATCACGATCCCTTCGGATGCGCGAAGCATTTCGATCAGCGGCGAAGGCGAGGTCTATGCCTATTTCAATGATCGCGTTGAACCCGAGCTATTGGGTCAATTCACTCTTGCCAATTTCTCTAATCCCAAGGGGTTGGAGGCGATGGGAAGCAACCTGTTTCTTGAAACCGCCGGTTCGGGCCCGTCGCTTGTGGGCACCCCCGGCGAAAATGGGCTGGGCATGTTGCGACAAGGCTATCTCGAGGATTCATCGGTTGATGCCGTGCGCGAAGTGACCGAACTGATCGAGGCGCAGCGCGGGTATGAACTAAATGCAAAGGTGATTTCGGCCGCTGATCAGATGCTCGCCGCTGCTACACAGGTGAGATGATGAGGCTGTGCCTTGGTCTCCTGTTCGCCGTTTCGAGCCCCGTCGTGCTGCACGCCGAAACGCTCATCGCCGCGCGAACAGTCAGAAGCAACACAGTGCTCACTGCGGATGATGTTGTCGTCGGACAGCATTCCGTCCCTGGCGCCCTGAAGGACGCAGGATCTGCCATCGGCCTTGAAACCCGCGTGGTCCTTTATGCCGGACGTTCGATCCGCCCCGAGGATATTGGCCCGGTCACCGTGATCGACCGCAATCAGGTTATTTCGTTGGTGTTCAAAAGTAACGGGTTGACCATTCTGGCCGAAGGGCGCGCGCTTGGCCGGGGCGGCGTCGGTGATACTCTTCGCGTCATGAACATTTCCTCACGGACAACCGTGACAGGTCGAATTGCCGAAAACGGTCACGTTCTTGTCGGCCAATAAACGCCCCCCAACCAACAGGACGACGCAATGCACCACTTGATTAAGATCCTTCTCCTTTCTTGCGTATTGGCGCAGTCGGGTTGCGCCCGGATAAAGGATGTTGGCCAGGTTCCCGCATTAACGCCGACGCAAGGCAATACAGAAGAATTCGCGATGATGTCGCCCGGGTTGCCCAAAAGTGCTGAAACCTACCGCGATGTCGACCGGGCTTCCCTTTGGAGCAGGGAACGGCAGTCTTTGCTGGGTGACAGGCGCGCGGTCCAGCGCGGTGATATCCTGACAGTTGTTATTGAAATCAACGAGAAGGCCGAGATTTCCAATACAACGTCACGTTCGCGCAGTGGGTCTGAATCAATGGGAATTCCACAGCTTCTGGGCATTCCCCAAAGGCTCAATCCAAAATTGCCCGAAGGTGCCTCTCTTGACAGCGCAGTGTCGACAAACTCGTCCAGCGCATCATCGGGCGACGGCAGCGTCAGACGCAACGAAAAGCTGACGCTAAGGGTGGCAGCCACAATTGTGGATGTCTTGCAGAACGGGGTTCTTTCGATTCAAGGCTCGCAAGAAGTGCGTGTGAACCATGAAATCCGAGAGCTTCTGGTGGCCGGTTATGTGCGCCCCGCAGATATTTCCCGCCAAAACGAGATCACCTATGACAAAATCGCATCCGCGCGGATTTCATACGGGGGACGCGGGCAAATAAGCGATATGCAACAACCCCGTTACGGCCAACAGCTTGCCGATATTGTATTGCCGTTCTGAAGGGGCGATGGAATGAAAAAACTATTGCCGATACTTCTGGCGATCCTTGGTGTGGCTGGTGGATTGGGGGCTGGCGTGCTGTTTAAACCGGCGCCGTCCGAGATCGTCGAAATCAATCCCTGCGAAAAACCCGGGACCGATCACGCGAATGTCGTTGACGCGGAATCCCCTGACCAACCAACCGGTCTCGACTATGTGAAACTGAACAACCAGTTCGTCATTCCGATAATCAGGAAGGGAAATGTCGCATCCTTGGTTGTGCTCTCGCTCAGCCTTGAAGTTTCGACCGGCGGAAGCGAAACGGTCTACAAAAAAGAACCTAAATTACGCGACGCTTTCCTCCAGACGCTGTTCGAACACGCCAGCGCGGGTGGCTTTGATGGCGATTTCACCAATGGAAACTCGATGAGGTTACTGCGGGACGCGCTGCTCGAGATTGCGCGCCGGACTCTGGGTGCCATTGTTTCGGACGTTCTGATTATGGATCTGGTTCGTCAGGACAACTAAAAACGGTTCTGCCGTCGTTCAGCGTCAATCACGCACCGATCAAACATGTCCTGAACGGCCTGATCGCGCCCGAAAGACTTTTGCACAGCTTGCCGTTCTTCCTCTTGGCGGACCCGCAATCTGGCAAGCTTCTGGTTCATCGCAATCCGCGCCCGGTCGCGCCACAGATCCCATCGGTTACGTGCGCCGCAGAATTGTGCCGGCTGAAAACCATTCAATAGAACGGCCTCCTCTCCTGAAATCGCAGCTAGATTTGCCAGATCTTGTTCCAGGGCGATGCGCTCTGCGCCGGTTTGTTTTAACGCCGCAAGATCGGCCTGCACGATCAAACCGGTCAGTTGTTGTAGATGCGCGATTTTCTTGATTTCCATATTAGCGTTTCATTCCTTTTGCTTTGGTTCGCATGGCTTCGGCAAAGCGTATCGCGGCGGCCACGGCGCGATAATGATCCAGCCGGATTTCGGCCCCGATCTCGACCTGCGCGAACAATGCCCTGGCGGTTGGTGGGTCGCTGTGAATTGGCACACCGGATTCCGCCGCAATCCTGCGAATTTGGGCGGCCACTGCGTCTGCACCCTTTGCAACACAAGATGGTGCGCCGCCGGATTTGCGATTCCACTTGAGTGCGACAGCATAATGCGTTGGGTTCACGATGATAACGTCCGCCGTGGGAACCGCGCTCATCATTTGGTTGTTCGCGATTTCATAGGCCTTTTGCCGGCGCTTCTGTTTGATATGCGGATCACCCTCGCTATCCTTAGACTCGTCGGTCAATTCTTTGCGCGTCATTTTTTGTTTTCTCGCATGCTCGTTCAGTTGCCATGCGTAATCGACGCCGCCGAATACGAAGGCGATCAGCACAACAAGGGACAGAAAAGACACGAACAAATGCCCCATCAACCCTGCGACCATCAGCGGCGAAAGCACGGCTGACGCAATCATCTCATCCGTCCTGCGAACAAAGAAAATTGCCAGAATGGCCGAGATAATAAAAAGTTTGACCATACTTTTTGAAAATTCGAAAAGGCCGCTCCGCCCGAATTTGTTCTTTGCATTGGCAATCAGGGAAATGCGGGAAAGCTTTGGCCCCAGCTTTTCCGGCGCGACGACGAAACTGCGTTGTGCGACAATCGACAGCAACACCGCCAAGGCCGGGCCGCCGATCCATGGTGCGGCGGCCTTCATGGCTTCGTACATTATCGCCCCGCCTATCGCGGACCCCGAACCGGAAAAAGCACTGGCGCCCAGACCATCCGCGTGGTCAATCAACGCCATAAGATGCTCTCCGAATGCCCGTATATTTGCAGACCCGAAGACACTCGCGACCAGCAAAAGCCCGCCAAAGGCGGCGGCGGTGTTCAGATCGGTGGATTTCGCGATGTCACCTTTTTTACGCGCATCATCCAGCTTCTTTTGCGACGCATCATATTGCTTGTCATCAGCGTCTTCGCCATCGCTCATCGCGGCACCTGAAACGGGTTCGCCAGAGCATAATGGAATGCCTCTATCCAGATGGACAAAAGCAAGGGCAAAGCAAGCATCATCAATATCAGGCTGCCCGCAATGATGGCGGGGGCACCGACCATCGCAACCATCAACTGTGGCATCGCGCGATTGATGACCCCCATAGCGACATTATAGACGGTCGACGCTAGAACAAACGGCGAGGCCAGCGTGAAGCCAAGAGAAAAGGTATGAGCGATGCTGCCGACACCCCATTCAAGCAAGACGCCAGCATCAGGCAAGGCACCGGCGGGAAGTATCTCGTACGACATTATCATCGCCTCGGCCGCGCGGACATGCAGGCCCGCCATGGCCGCAAGCGCCAGTCCGCCCCAAACAAGAAGGTGCCCGACAACCGGTTGCGGCTCCATCCCCGCGCCACCGAAAACCTGCGATAGCGAGGTAGATTGGGCAGCAATGGAACCCGTGATTTGCAGCGTAATTACAAAAAGTCTTAGTGATATTCCAAGCGCCAACCCGGCAATAACCTCGCTTCCCAAAAATCGCGGAAAATCTTTGAATTCCAACGGGATGTCCCCGAACCGCTCTGACACTGCAGGGGTGACAATCGCGGTAAAACATAGGGCAATGCCCAAGCGAACGCGCTGCGGAATCGTATTCTCGCCAAAGACAGGCAACATGAACATCGTTGATCCGACCCGAAGAAAGACAATAAACGTCGATTGCAGGCCAGTCAGACCCAAGTCGCCCAAACCATCAATCAACGATGTCATGCGCTGACCATCCCGACCAAGGACGGGCGTGCATCCATTCCGATTTCCTCGAATGACAGGACCGGATTCGCAAGGCCTTTTGTCATCAGAACCGTTCTCAGAAATCTACGTCTGCGCATTGACGTGACGACCGCTGGATAGATACCCGCCTCGCTGGCCCGCGCCAGACGATCGGAAATCGCGTTTGCGAGCCGATTGAACTCCTCGGGGGGCAAGGCCACATCCTGCAAGCCACGCTCGCCGTCGATCTGATATTTCCGGAACGATTGTTCCCATTCCGGTGCCAATTGAACCAATGGAATGGTGCCGTCAGCGCGGCGCAATTCCGCAACCAACTGAAATCCCAACCTTTGCCGGACATATTCACATATCGTCTCCGCGCTGGGATGTGTCCCGCGCGCCTCGGCAATTGATTCAAGGATTAGCGGCAGGTTTCGCACAGAGACCCTCTCGTCCAAAAGTAGTCGCATGACGGCAAGTAAAAGGTCGATAGGAACCTTGTCGGGGACCAGCTCATCCAGAATCCGGCGATTGGCGTCGGACCGGGCTTGATCGGAAAGATTCGTAAATTCGTCCAAGATGCGCCGGAGTGCTTTTAGCGTTAACAGTCTGGGAAAATTGCGTTTCAACACCTCCAAAAGATGCGTTGCAAGCACTTCAGTCGGCGTCACAACCGTCGCCCCGGAAATAGCGACTTTTTCTTGCTGAAACGGATCGATCCAGCGCGCCGGCGCGCCATAAACCGGTTCTTTCACATCCTCTCCCGGCCCGACATCACCTTCACTGCCGGAAATCAACGCAAGAACCATATCAGGTCTCAACCTGTCGCGAACCTGCTCGACGCCTTGCACGCGAATGACATAGGAGCCCGGGGGCAATGACGCATCGTCGGTTAACCGTATTTCGGGCAATATGAGCCCAAACATGCTGGCGACATGCGTGCGCATATTTGCAATGCGGGCATCAAGGCCCGTGGCCGGGTCCAGAACCATCGAGACGAGATCCGGGGAAAACTCGACATGGATATCGTCAAGATCCAAGATATCCCCCATGGATTTTCTATTCTGAATGGCATTTTCGACAATTTGCGTCGAAGTGGCCTTGGACGCCTTTCGGGCGACCGCCTTCATCCCGATCCAGGCCGCCCCGAACAGGGTTAATGCACCCGCAAGAAAGGGAATGAATGGCATTCCGGGGACCAGCGCAAATAATAGCATCAGAACGCCAACCGTCGCCAATGCCGATGGATAGCGGCCAAGCTGCGCGACTAGGGCAAGGTCGGTTGCCCCCGTTGCGCCACCGCGTGACAGCAAAAGGGCTGACGCGATAGATATGATGACTGCCGGAATTTGGGTGACCAGCCCGTCTCCAACGGTCAGGATCGCGTAGGTTTCGAACGCCTTGCCTAGTGGCATATCGTGCATGGTGACGCCGATTATCAAGCCCATCACCAAATTCAAGACAGTGATCAACAGGCCTGCCACCGCATCGCCTTTTACGAATTTCGACGCGCCATCAAGTGAGCCGAAAAATGTGGTTTCAGCCTGCTCCCGCTCTCGCCGAAGTTTCGCCTCGGTATGATCAATCGCTCCGGCAGCAACGTCGCTGTCGATAGCGAGCTGTTTGCCAGGCATCGCGTCCAGCCCCCTGTGTCAGCGTAGTTGTCCGCCGCTCTATTTTTCTCTAATTTTCAGGTGGGCGGGATAGGACAATGACGTGG
>NZ_JBGQOJ010000017.1:0-69507 GCF_052119585.1 Pseudogemmobacter sp. W21_MBD1_M6
CGCCGGGTGGAGTGATGCGTTTCTTCTCAGCCTTCTCAATAACTTAGCCAACCCTTAGGTCAAACGCGATTGCCCTGGGTACCGACTGGCGGCTGATCAGGGTTCCGACAATGCCCTAAAAAGTATTGGCGGGATGTACTTTAACGGCAACGGCGTCCCGCAGGATTACGCGGAAGCGATGACGTGGTTTCGACTGGCCGCAGAGCAGGGCGATGCCGGTGCCCAGAACAATCTCGGCATGATGTACAAAATTGGCTGGGGCGTTCCGCAGGACAATCAAACAGCGCATATGTGGTACAACTTGGCAGCTGCAAGCGGCAACCCAAAGAGTGGAAAATGGCGCGATGAGTTGGCTGCAATGATGACTCCACCTGCAATCGAAGAAGCCCAACGACGCGCTCGCGTCTGCTTGGCATCGAAGTACCAGGACTGTGACTGAGCGTAAATACGGGTGGCGGGTCTGACTTCAAAGAGCCTAATAAAATAGGCTCATCTAGGGGATTGGTAGGCCAATACGCGCGCCCGCGCGAGGCGTGGCCGTTAAGCAAACGGCGGAAAACATAATCCGCACCCTTTGCAGGGGCGTGGCATCGACCGATTGAAATACCGACGGATAATCAAAACCCGTTCTGTTTCAAGCAAGGGGGGCGGGGGCTTCCACCTTCAGGGCTGACCGCGCCGGAACCTGTGGGGGGAGCCTCATTCACACTGCGATCAAATTCAAAGGGGGGTGTCGGGCGAACGATTGAAATCAGCGCTAGCTGGCTCTGACGTTACAGAACTCGACGTTGCGACCGATGCCGCGAACAATCCGACGTTCCGGCTTTACGCCCGCAAGAGTAGCCACAAACCGATTCATCGCGGCTGGAATTTGAACCGCTGTTCCGCGCAATTCCAGCATGTTCTCGAAAGAGGTGGGGGATATTGCGGGAGATGAAATTGGCTATACGTCAATAAAATAAAGAAAAATCAATATCTTAAATGGACATGGTGGCGGAGAGATAGGGATTCGAACCCTAGGAACCCTTGCAGGCTCAACGGTTTTCGAGACCGCCCCATTCGACCACTCTGGCACCTCTCCGCAAGGTATGATCGACGCGTGATTTAGTGTGAACTGCGAAGACGTGCAACCATTTTTCTGCAGGATTGCGCTCATTGCGATAAAAAGCGGGCGGGGCCGTGCGGGCTTGGGGTTTGAATGCACGCGGTGTTGTGATCTGCGGGCGCTTGGCATCCACGCCGCAACCCCGTATCTCTGTGTGGCTTGTATTATCGGGGACCTTCGCTATGCGCCTTTTCGCCACCGCCGCCCTTCTGATCGCGACCGCCTTGCCCGTCTGGGCGCAGAACACCGACAAGGTGGATGCGCTGATTACGGCGTTGTCCTTGCCCGATATCATCGAGATCATGCACGAAGAGGGTGCCAGCTATGGCGCCGAGGTCGAGGCCGAGATGTTTCCGGGCAAGGGGGGGGCCGCATGGACCGCCCAGGTGCAGGGCATCTATGACACCGGTAATATGGCGGCCAAATTCCGCACAAGGATGCTGGCCGAACTGGCAAACGCCGACGTCGATACGATGGTGGATTTCTTCGGGTCGGACACGGGGCGCCGGATCATCGCGCTGGAGGTCAGCGCCCGCCGTGCGCTGATGGACGAGACCATCGAGGAGGCGGCGCGTGACACGGCGCAGGCGATGCAGGACAACGCCGATCCGCGCTTTGACCGGCTGGAGGCCTTTGCCGAGGCGAATGACCTGATCGAAGAGAATGTCGTGGGCGCAATGAATTCGAACTATGCCTTTTATCAGGGACTGATGGATGGCAATGCGTTTCCGTCCGAGATGACCGAAGACCAGATCCTGACCGATGTCTGGGGGCAGGAGCCTCAGATCAGGATCGACACGGTGGAATGGTTGTATGGCTATCTGTCGCTGGCCTATCAACCGCTAAGCGACGATGATCTGGAGGCCTATATCGCGTTTTCGGAAACCGACGCGGGGCAGGATCTGAACCGCGCGATCTTTGCCTCGTTCGATGTGGTGTTTACGGACATCAGCCGCAATCTGGGGCGTGCGGCCAGCCTGCATCTGTCGGGCGAGGACATCTAGGCGCCATTCGCCCGCAGGGCCAGGATCAGCGCGGCGGGGCTGGTGCGATACAGCGGCAGTTCCGATTGCAGGCGAAGGATCATCAGGTCGCGGTTCTGCGGTGGAATGCCTGCCGCATCCATCGCCGTCGTCAGGGCAGGCCCGCCGCCCGCCTCTATATCGGCCACGACGGCCCCGTAGTTCGACTTGACGGCGATTTCGGTGCCCGCTCGCGTGGAGGGATCGGCCCCGCCCATCGCGGCCACGTCACACCCCGCAAGGGCCAGAAGGGCCAGTGCGGTGGCGTATCGGAAAAGGGGGCTGAGACGGGGCATGGCGATCTCCGGTTGCGACTTGACTTTGCTAGCACATTCCCCGATAAGCCGCCATCTGCCGTTGGGCTTTCCATAGGCGGATTTATGCAATGTCGCCCGAACGGGCGCGCTGTCCGAGGTGCCGCAAGGTGTGAACTCCTGCTTGGCAGGGACCAAAGGATGCGAAAAAATGAAGGAATACCATATGTTTGCGGTCCTCAAGACCGGTGGCAAGCAGTACAAAGTCCAAAGCGGTGACGTTCTCCGCGTGGAAAAATTGGCTGCTGCAGCTGGCGAAAAAATTCAGTTCAACGAGATTCTCATGCTTGGCGGCGACTCTTTGGTCGTGGGCGCCCCCCTTGTGGCTGATGCTGGCGTTCAGGCCGAAGTCATCGACCAGATCAAGGGCGAGAAGGTCATCCACTACGTCAAACGTCGTCGGAAGCACTCGTCGCAGCGCACCAAAGGCCACCGTCAGCAACTGTCGCTGATCCGCGTGACCGACATTCTGGCAACCGGCGCAGACAAATCCGGCGTCAAGGCCGCACTCGGTGCTGGCTCTGTTACGCCTGCGGCCATGGCTGCCATGATCGAAGCCGGCACGCCGCTGTCGCAAAAGCCGGCCAAGAACACGGATGCGGTCAAAAAGATCGCCGTGAAGAAAGCCGCTGCCAAGGCTGCTGCCGCGCCTGCAAAAGCAACCCGTGCAAAAGCTGCCAAGGCCGAAACAGCCGACGCGGCCGACGCGCCCAAGAAAAAGCCTGCCGCCAAAAAAGCGGCCAAGGCCAAGACCGAGGAGTAAGAACACATGGCACATAAAAAAGCAGGTGGTTCATCCCGCAACGGCCGCGACTCTGCCGGCCGTCGTCTCGGTGTGAAAAAGTTCGGTGGCGAAGCCGTCATTCCCGGCAACATCATCACCCGTCAGCGCGGCACAAAGTGGTGGCCGGGCGAGGGCGTTGGCATGGGCAAGGATCACACCATCTTCGCCGTTGTCGAAGGTAAAGTGACCTTCCACAAAGGCCTTAAAAACCGCACCTTTATTTCGGTTCTCCCGGTGGCGGAGGCCGCTGAGTAAGCCGAACCTGATAGGGTCAAGATATCATGGGGATCGGCGCGTAGCCGGTCCCTTTTTCGTTTTGGTGCAAGAATTTCATATCTTTTCGGGAATAGAATGGCGGATAAATTGGTCCGCCCTCTGAAACTGCAGGGATTTAAGACTTACGTAATGACCATTGTCCGCAACGTGCTCTGGGAGGAGCGACGCATGACGATTGAATTGAGAGCGACCCAGCCTGTCATCGAAACAGAGCGGTTCACCCTGCGCCTCTTGCGCAAGTCGGACGTTGGATTGATGCAGATGTATACCGCCGACAAACGCGTGGCTCAGGCCACGCGGTCGATCCCGCATCCGTTGCCGCCCGGCGCGACAGAGGCGTTCATCGCCCGCTCGATGTCCGAAGGCCGGACCGAGGATATCTGGGCGATGGACGGGTCAAAGCAGGGTCATGCAGAGGTTCTGGGGGTGATCGGGCTACAGCGCATGGACCGCGACCAGTCCGAGGTCGGCTATTGGGTCGCGCCCGCGTTCTGGAATACCGGCTTTGCCTCCGAGGCGGTCAAGGCCCTGCTAGATGCGAACCCGCAACAGCGCAAGACGATCTTTGCCGCGGTGTTTCAGGACAACCCGGTGTCTGCCCGCGTGCTGACCAATGCGGGTTTCGAATATCTGGGCGACGCGGAAGCGTTCAGCGTGGCCCGCAATGCAACCGTTCCCACGTGGACCTACCTGCGCAAGCTGGGGTAGGGGCTTGAGGCGGGGGGCAATTTGCTCTACCGCCTGAGCCATAGCTAGAATAAGGCCGAATACCGATGAAATTCCTCGATTACACCAAAGTCTATATCCGCTCTGGCGGCGGCGGCGGCGGTTGCGTCAGTTTCCGGCGCGAGAAGTTCATCGAATACGGTGGCCCGAACGGCGGCGATGGCGGACGTGGCGGCGATGTCTGGGCCGAAGCCGTGGACGGGTTGAACACGCTGATCGACTTTCGCTATCAACAGCACTTCTTCGCCAAAAGCGGGCAGGCCGGCATGGGGCAGGGTCGCACCGGCGCGGGCGGTGACGACATCATCCTGAAGGTTCCCGTGGGCACCGAAATCCTCGACGAGGACGAAGAAACCGTGATCGCCGACATCACAGAAGTCGGACAGCGGGTGCTTCTGGCCAAGGGCGGCAACGGGGGCTTTGGCAACCTGCACTTCAAAACAGCGACAAACCAGGCACCGCGCCGCGCCAATCCCGGCCTCGAAGGGGTCGAGCGGACCCTGTGGCTACGCCTGAAACTGATCGCCGACGCGGGCCTTCTGGGCCTGCCCAACGCGGGCAAGTCGACCTTTTTGTCGGCCACCTCGAATGCGCGGCCAAAGATCGCCGATTATCCCTTTACCACCCTCGTGCCGAACCTTGGCGTTGTGGGCGTGGACAATGCGGAATTCGTCGTGGCCGACATTCCCGGCCTGATCGAAGGTGCGCACGAAGGCCACGGTCTGGGGATCGAATTTCTGGGCCACGTCGAACGCTGCGCCGTGCTGTTGCACCTGATCGACGCGACATCCGCGACCGTCGCCGAGGACTACCAGACCATCATCGGAGAGCTGGAGGCCTATGGCGGCGCGCTTGCCGACAAGCCGCGCCTGACCGCGTTGAACAAGATCGACGCGCTTGACGACGAGGAACGCGCCGAGAAACTGGCAGAGCTGAAAGAGGTCTGCGATGGCCCGGTCATGCAGATGTCGGGTGTCAGCCGCGAAGGTCTGGTGGATGTTCTGCGCGCCCTCAAGGCCGAGATCGACGCGCACCACCAGCGCGAACTCGACCCCGCGATCGAGGACGAGACGTGGCGTCCCTAAGCACGGCCAAACGGCTGGTTGTCAAAATCGGATCGGCTCTTCTGGTCGATCGCACCACCGGCGCCCTGCGGCAAGAGTGGCTGACCGCCCTTGCCGCCGATGTCGCGCGGATCAAGGCGCGCGGCACCGATGTGATCCTTGTGTCCTCCGGCTCTATCGCGCTGGGGCGCGGGGTTCTGGGGCTGCCGCGCGGCACACTTGCGCTGGAACAATCGCAGGCCGCCGCCGCCGTCGGCCAGATCCGGCTGGCCCGCGCCTATGAACAGGCGCTGGAACCCTTGGGGATCACGACCGCACAAGTTCTTGTTACGCTTGAGGATTCCGCAGATCGCCGCCGGTATCTCAATTCCCGCGCAACGATGGAAACCCTGATTTCACTGGGGGCCGTGCCCATCGTCAACGAAAACGATACCGTCGCCACCGACGAGATCCGCTTTGGCGACAACGACCGGCTTGCGGCGCAGATGGCGGTGACGGTGGGTGCGGACCAACTGATCCTGCTGTCCGATGTCGACGGCTTTTATTCCGCCAACCCGAACGAAGACCCCACCGCCTACCGCTTTGACATCATCGACCGCATCACCCCGCAGATCGAGGCGATGGCGGGCGACCCCACATCGGGCCTGTCCAAAGGCGGGATGAAGACCAAACTGATGGCCGCCAAGACTGCCGTTGCGGGGGGCTGCGCCATGGCGATCACCGAAGGGTCCTGTCTGCAACCGTTGCTGGCGCTGGAAAACGGCGCGAACTGCACCTGGTTCACGCCGCAGGACGACCCGCAGGTGGCCCGCAAGCGTTGGATCGCCGCGATGAAACCAAAAGGCGAGATCCGCGTTGACACAGGTGCCGCCAATGCACTGGCCCAGGGAAAATCGCTGTTGCCCGCAGGGGTCATCGCCGTTTCCGGGCGCTTTGGCCGGGGTGACCCGGTGACGATTGTCGGCCCCGATGGCGCGCTTGGCAAAGGCCTTGCACGGTATACCGCGGACGAGGCCAGCCAGATCATGGGGCGACAGTCGGGTGACATCGAGGCGATCCTGGGATACGCAGGGCGCGCCGCCCTGATCCACCGCGACGACATGGTCACCTGACCTGTCACTTTGTTCGAAAAATACTCGAATTCCGCGGCTCAAACTTTGACCAAAGGCTGATCTGATGAATGACGCAACCACGATACCCGCTTTGATGTCCGAAATTGGCGCCCGCGCCAAAGCCGCCGCCGCAACGCTTGCCTTCGCCAGCGCAGAACGCAAGCATGCCGCGTTGATCGGCGCTGCCGAGGCCGTTTGGCGCCGTCGTCAGGACATCATCGACGCCAATCTTGAAGATCAGGTGTACGCGGGCGAAAAGGGCATCAGCCCCGCAATGATGGACCGCCTTGTTCTGGACGAGGCCCGTATCCGCAGCATCGTTGACGGTTTGCGCGCGGTGGCAGAGCAAAAAGATCCGGTGGGCGAAACCATCACCGAATGGGATATGGCCAGCGGGCTGCATATAAAACGCGTGCGCACGCCGCTTGGCGTGATCGGTGTGATCTACGAATCGCGCCCCAACGTCACCGCCGATGCGGGGGCCTTGTGTCTGAAGTCCGGCAATGCGGTCATTCTGCGCGGCGGTTCCGAAAGCTTTCATTCGTCGGGCGTGATTCATGACTGTCTGGTCGAGGGGCTGACCTCGGCCAATCTGCCCGCCGACGCGATCCAGCGGGTTCCGACCCGTGACCGCGCCGCCGTCAGCGAAATGTTGACCATGACCGACACCATCGACGTGATTGTTCCCCGCGGCGGCAAGGGGCTTGTTGGCCTTGTCCAGCGCGAGGCCCGCGTGCCTGTGTTCGCCCATCTCGAAGGGATCTGCCACGTCTATGTCGATGGCGACGCCGACCCCGACATGGTGCGCAAGGTGGTTCTGAACGCCAAAACCCGCCGCACCGGCATTTGCGGAGCGATGGAATGCCTGCTGATCGACCAGACCTTTTATGACACGCACGGCGCGCCGGTGATCACGGACCTGTTGAACGCGGGTGTAGAGGTGCGGGCCGCCGGTGAATTGGCTAAGATCGAGGGCACAACCCCCGCAAACCCCGGTGATTTCGGGTTCGAGTTTCTGGATATGATCTGCGCCACCAAACTGGTCGACGGTGTCGATGCCGCGATCGAGCATATCCGCACCTATGGCTCTAACCACACCGAATGTATCCTGACGGACAATCAGGCCGTCGCCGACAGGTTCTTCACCCATCTCGACAGTGCGATTTTGATGCACAACGCCTCGACCCAGTTCGCCGACGGTGGCGAATTCGGTATGGGGGCCGAAATCGGCATCGCGACCGGAAAACTGCATGCCCGCGGTCCGGTTGGGGCAGAGCAGTTGACCAGCTTCAAGTATATCGTGGTGGGAAACGGTGCCGTGCGCGGCTAGACGCGGATGCAGATCTCTGTCTCGGACAACTCGATCTGCGACCGGCGCCCCAGCGCCTTCAGCAGATCGGGGGCGAGCGCGAATTGAACATGCGCGGCACTGATATCACGCTCTGTCGCGGGGGTCGCAAGGACATCCCAAAGATCGGGCGTCACCAACAGTTTCGCGCCCGTCGCGCGCAACGTCCAGCGCCGGTCGGTCAGGCTGACAGTGACCTTCCCGCCGTAAGGCATTGATGTTTCAAGGCATTGCAGCAAAAGAAATGCCAGCTTGACCTCGCTGCGCAAGCAGTCCCCGATCGGTTGCCAATCGGTCTTGACCCTGCCACCCTTGCCATAGCCGTCAAGGATCGACAGGATTTCCCTGCGCCCCATGCTTTGCCGCGCACTCGCCGCACCAAAAGCCACGCGAAAATACCGGATCCGCGCATTTGCGCTTTCGACGCTTTGCGCGATCAGCCGCATTTCGGGACCAACGCTATGCCCCGCCAGTTCCAACAACTCGACCCCATTGCCGATCGCGCCCAGAGGGCTGATAAGGTCGTGACAAATACGAGAGCCGACAAGAGAGGTCAGATCGACGGACTGATCAGGCATCGGCAGGCTCCGCTTTCAAGGGATGGGGATATGGACGATTTGAATTCAATGCTGGAACCGGGCATGATTGTTCGCCATCCTGATCGGCCCGATTGGGGGCTGGGGCAGGTGCAATCCAACGTCAAAGGTAAGATCACGGTCAATTTCCGCGAGGAAGGTAAGGTTGTGATCGACGGTGCGCATGTGTCCCTGATCCCTGTTTTCGACGCATAATGGCACTATCGCCACTTTGCATTTCCTCATTAGGGTTTCACGAAATGATTAATGCAACCTTAAAGGGAGTTGCCGCACCGTCAGAATTTACGGTTTGTTGCAAAACGGGCATAGAGTCCCTACACATCGCAGATCTTTGCATATGGAAAACACCGAACGCCCCACATGCCGACCGATAACCCCCAGTTTTTGGTGCGCCTTGCCCGCACCCCGGAAGATGTGACAGGTGCGCAGCGCCTTCGCTACCGTGTGTTCGTGTCGGAACTGGGCGGCGATGGCCCGATGGTGGACCATGCCGCCGGTCTGGAGCGCGACAGCTTTGACGCCCATTGCGACCACCTTGTGCTGATCGACAGCACCCGCGCGGCGCCTGAGCATGTCGTGGGCGCCTATCGCTTGATGCGGACAGAGCAGGCAGAAAAGGCCGGGCGGTTCTATTCCGAGGCCGAATACGATCTTGCGCCGCTGAAATCCAGCGGTCGCACGCTGCTTGAACTGGGCCGCTCCTGTCTTGACGCGGACTATCGCGGCGGCATGGCGATGCATCACCTTTGGCAGGCGCTGGCCGCCTATGTGCTGGACCACAGGATCGAGGTGCTGTTCGGCGTCGCCAGTTTTCATGGCACCGATATCGACAGCCTTGCTGGCCCGCTGTCATTGCTCCACGCGCGGCATCTTGCACCCAAAGCGTTGCGGGTGCGGGTGCGCGACGGGCATTTCCAGCGGATGGACCTGATGCCAGAGGAGGCCATCGACCGCCCCGCCGCGATGAAGGCCACTCCGGCGCTGATCAAGGCGTATCTGCGGCTTGGGGGGTGCGTGGGCGAGGGCGCCTTTGTCGACCACGCCTTCAACACCACCGACGTCTGTCTGGTGATGGACACCGAACAGATGAACGCCCGCCAGCGTGACATTTACACCAAGGCCCGCACGCCGTGAGCGGCTGGAGCGAGGCGGCAGAGCCGATTCACCCGCCGATCACGGCGGCGGGCTGGGCGCGCGTAGCGCTGCGCGGTCTGGTGCTGGGGGGGGTGACCTTTGGCGGGCTTGCGGTCTTGCTGCTTGTCCGGCTAATGGAGCGTCCGATCTGCGGCACCGGGCGGCCCGTCACGCCCTTTATCACGCAATTTGTCTGTAAATCCGCCTTTGTGATCCTTGGTATGGGGCATTCGGTGCGCGGATCGCAGATGCGCCAGAAGGGGGCTGTGGTGGCCAACCACGCGTCTTGGCTGGATATTTTCGCGCTGAACGCCACCAAGCGGGTCTATTTCGTCTCCAAGTCAGAGGTGGCAGGCTGGCCGGGCATCGGTTGGCTGGCCCGGGCGACCGGCACGGTCTTTATCAACCGCCGCGCAAACGAGGCCGCAGCGCAACGAACCATATTCGAAGACAGGCTGAAGGTCGGCCACAAGCTGTTGTTCTTCCCCGAGGGGACGTCGACCGATGGGGTCAGAGTTTTACCCTTTAAATCAACGCTTTTTGCGGCGTTCTTCGCGCAGAACCTCAAGAGTTTCCTCTGGGTTCAGCCGGTCACGGTGATCTACCGCGCGCCGCAGGGCGAAGACCCGAGATTTTATGGCTGGTGGGGCGACATGGAGTTCGGCCCGCATTTGCTGCACACCTTGGCGGCGCGGCGTCAGGGATCGGTTGAAATTGTCTATCATGCGCCGGTCAAGGTCGCGGATTTCGAGAACCGCAAGGCGCTGGCGCTTTGGTGTGAAAACACGGTGCGCAGCGCCTTGCCGTTTTAATGGAAACTCAACTAAATCAGGACATTGCCGCGTAAAGCTGCTGTAGTTTCATGGCGGGATCGCCGCTGTTCCAGATCTCTTCTCCGATCCCGAAGAAATCGGTCATCGGGGCCATGGCGCGGATATTGTCCTCGGTCAGGCCGCCTTCGGCGACGCAGGGCACCTCGATCACTTCGGACCAGAACTGGAACAATTCCGCATCGGCCACGGTGCCGTCGCCAAGGGCTCCGGCACCGATCGGGCCAAAGCTGACGTAGTCGGCACCAGCCTCGCCCGCGCTCATCCCGTCGTGACGCGAGGCGCCGCAGAATGTGCCGATGATCGCGTCGGCACCCAGATCGGCGCGGACCTTGCGGACAGAGCGCGGCCCGTCCAACAGGTGAACACCGTCAAGCCCCAGGCGTTCCACCATCAGGACGTGCCGCTCGATCACCAGCGCGATGTCCCGCGCATGGCAGATCTCGCGCAAGGCGTCGGCAGCGCGGGAAATCCGGTCTTCGTCCACCGTGGCAAGGGCAAGGCGCACGCAGGCGACCTCTGCCGCGTCAAGGGCGCTGGACAGGATGTCGGGGAAAACCGACAATTCGAACTCTGGCGGGGTGATCAGATAAATTTGCGGAACGATCCGTTCGTCGACGGGTTCCGGGGCGGTGGTTTTAGCTTTGGATTTGGACATGGCGCGGCCTTTCACGTTTGCGCCCTCATATCCTGCGGCGCGTGTCGTCACAAGGCCATTGCCCTTGGGCGCAGGCTTGCCTAAACGCATCGCCCATGAGCGATGATATGACAGACATGACAGAGGACTGGACCGGCCCGCAGCCGGTCGTGGTCCTTGTGAACCCGCAAATGGGCGAAAACATCGGCGGCGCGGCCCGTGCGATGTGGAATTTCGGCCTGAACCGCATGCGCCTTGTCGCGCCCCGCGACGGATGGCCCAACAGCCGCGCCACGGCGCTGGCCAGTGGTGCGGGTCGTGTGCTGGACCACGCCGAAGTCTACCCGACCACGGCACAGGCGCTGGCCGACTGTAATTTCGTCTTTGCCACGACCGCGCGACACCGCGACTTGACCAAGCCGATCATGACGCCGGAACGCGCGATGGAACACACCCGCGCCCTGACGGCGGCGGGTCAGACCGTTGGAATATTGTTCGGACCGGAACGCGCCGGACTGGAAAACGACGACATATCGCGCGCCAATGCGATTATTTCGGTGCCGGTGAACCCGCTGTTCGCCTCGCTGAACCTGGCGCAATGCGTTTTGCTGACCGCCTATGAGTGGCGCCGTCAGACCAGCATCCAGCCCGCCGAGGTGGTGGGGATGGCCAAGACCGACTTTGCCAGCGCGATCGAGGTCGAGAAGCTGGTCGAGCATTACGAGGCGCGGCTGGAGGAGGAGGGGTTCTTTTTCCCCGAGACCAAGGCGGCGGGCATGAAGACGGTTCTGCGCAACATGTGGTCGCGGATGCCGCTGACCAGTTCCGATGTGCAGATGCTGCACGGGATGCTACGCCAGCTGCTGCGCTGGAAAGACCGCGAGCGGTAGCGGGTCTGGGGCGGCGGGATTGCCTTTGGCGAGGATATTTTCAGAACAAAGAAGGGCAAGGGGCGCGACGCTTTGACGGGGTGTGCCATCTTGCCCTGCGGGCCCGCGCGGCCTAGGTTCTGCGCCAGGACATGGAGAGCGGAATGAGCACCAAACGCAGTATTTTCGAAGAGGTCGGCGCAGGCGCCAAAGCGGCACAGGCGAAAGATGTGGCGGGCGGTATCGATCGCACCCGAAAAGGCGCGCGGCGTGGTGTCAGGATCTGGCTGATGATCCTGTTCACGCTTGTCGCCGTGATGATCGCGGTGGGCGGTCTGACGCGGTTGACTGATTCCGGCCTGTCGATCACCGAGTGGAAGCCTGTCACCGGAGCGTTGCCGCCGATGACCGGGGCCGACTGGGACCAGGAATTCGCGAAATATCAGGCAAGCCCGGAATATCTTTTGCAGAACAAGGGGATGACCCTTGAGGCGTTCAAAACCATTTTTTGGTGGGAATGGGGCCACAGGCAGCTTGGCCGCGTGATCGGCCTTGTCTGGGCGATCGGGTTTTTCGGGTTTCTGGTGGCGCGGCGCATTCCGGCGGGTTGGACCGGACGCCTTGTCCTGATCGGCGCACTTGGCGGGATGCAGGGTGCGATCGGCTGGTGGATGGTGGCGAGCGGGTTGCATGGCCGGATGGTTGATGTGGCGTCCTACCGGCTGGCGACGCATCTGGGGCTGGCCTTTGTCATTCTGGGGTTCATCACCTGGTATGTGCTGCACCTTGGACGCCCCGAGGCGGCGCTGATGCAGGCGCGGCGCGGGCGCGAGGGCAAGTTGTTCGGGCTGTCCACAGGGCTGATGCATTTCGCCTTTCTTCAGATCATCCTTGGCGCGCTTGTGGCGGGGATAGATGCGGGGCGCGGCTATATCGACTGGCCGCTGATGGCGGGGCAGTTTTTTCCCGACGCCGCATTTAACCTCACGCCGCTTTGGACGAATTTCTTTGAAAACCCCGCGCTGGTGCAATTCATTCATCGCATGTCGGGTTATGGGCTGTTTGTGTTCGGGGGCGCGGTCTGGTGGACGGCGCGCGGGTCTGCGCATCCGGTGACCCGCCGGGCGTTCCATCTGGTGATGGGGATGATGGTGCTGCAAATGGTGCTGGGGATCGTTACCGTGATGCAGGCCGCCGCACCGCATATCGCGATCACCCATCAGATCGGGGCAGTGGTGTTGTGGGTTCTGATCCTGCGCGCGCGGTTTCTCAGCCAATATCCAGTCACGCAATCCATCCGGGGCACAAAAGCATGAAAACCTATACCGAACTGATGCTGTTTCAGCGCGAGACAGAGGCGCTGGCGCAAATTGCGGGGCGTCTGGGCTGGGATCAGGAAACCATGATGCCGCACGGCGCCGCCGATCAACGGGGCGAGGAAACGGCGGCGTTGGAAGGTGTGCTGCATGCCCGCCGCAGCGATCCGCGTCTGGGCGACTGGCTGGCGGCGGTGGACGAGGGCGCGTTGGACGAGGTCGGGCGGGCGCAAATGCGCCAGATCCGCCGCAGCTACGCCCGCACGATGAAGATCCCCGCGCGTCTGGCGTCGGAACTGGCGCGCGTGACTTCGGTCAGTCAGGGCAAATGGGCCGCGGCGCGGGCGGCAGACGATTTCAAGGCCTTTGTGCCGGTTCTGGAACAGGTGGTGACGCTGAAGCGCGAGGAGGCGGCGGCCCTTGCGGCGGGCGGTGATCTTTACGACGCGCTGCTTGACGACTACGAGCCGGGTGCCACGGCGGCAGAGCTGAGCGCGATGTTCGGGGCGCTGCGGCCGCGTCTGGTGGCGCTGCGCGACAAGGTTCTGGGCGCGGATCAGCCCAAGGCGCTAAGCGGAACGTTCGACGAGGCGGGGCAGCTGGCGATATCCCAGAAGCTGGCGCGGGCCTTTGGCTATGACATGGGGCGGGGCCGGATCGACAAGGCGGTGCATCCGTTTTCCAGCGGGTCCGGCAGTGATGTGCGGATCACCACGCGCACCAATCCTGCCGATCCGTTCAACTGTTTCTATTCCACCATCCACGAGGTCGGCCACGCCGCCTATGAGCAGGGGATCGACGGCCGCTATGCGCTGACGCCTTTGGGGCAGGGCGTGTCGATGGGCGTCCACGAAAGCCAAAGCCGGATTTACGAGAACCAGCTGGGCCGTGGCCGCGCCTTTACCGGCTATCTGTTTGGCGAGATGCAACAGCAGTTCGGCGATATCGGGGTCAAGGATGCCGATGCGTTCTATGCCGCGGTGAACCGCGTGACGCCGGGCTATATCCGCACAGAAAGCGACGAGGTGCAGTATAACCTGCATGTTCTGTTGCGGTTCGATCTGGAACGCGCCCTGATGTCGGGCGATCTGGCGGTGGCCGATCTGGAAACCGCATGGAACGACCGGTTCGAGGCGGATTTCGGGGTCAGGGTTGACCGCGCATCGAACGGCTGCTTGCAGGACGTGCATTGGTCCTGCGGCCTGTTCGGTTATTTCCCGACCTATTCGCTGGGCAACGTCTATGCGGGGTGTCTGTATCAGGCCTTGCGCGGCGCGGTGCCACAGTTGGACGCAGATCTGGCGCGGGGCGACACATCGGCGGCCACGGGCTGGCTGCGCGAGAACCTGCAACGCCATGGCGGGCTATACATGCCCGTCGAGGTGATCACCCGCGCCGCCGGAAAAGCCCCGAACGAGGCGCCGCTTCTGGACTATCTGGAGGCGAAGTTCGGGGCGATCTACGGGCTATAGCGGACGGATTTTCAGGCGCGTCAGCCGGTTGTCCTTGCGCTGTAGCACCTCGAAGCGAAAGCCGTGGAACGAGAACACCTGACCCTGCGTCGGGATCGACTGGGCCTCGTGGATCACGAGGCCCGCAATCGTATTGGCCTCGTCATCGGGCAGGTTCCAGTCCGTCGCGCGGTTCAGGTCGCGGATGGTCATGGACCCGTCCACAAGGAAATGCCCGTCGTCGGATTTACGCAGGGGGTTTTCGGCGTCGATGTCGAATTCGTCGGTGATTTCCCCCACGATTTCCTCGAGGATGTCTTCGAGCGTGATCAACCCCTGAAGCGAGCCGTATTCATCCACCACCAACGCAAAATGGGTGCGGCGGTGCAGGAACTGGCGCATCTGTTCGTCAAGCGCGGTGGTTTCAGGCACGAAATAGGGCTTCATCGCCACATCCATGACGTTGAAGCCCCGCAGCCCGTCAGGGGCTGCATCGGGGCCCATCGCCATCTTGTGCATGGCCCGCAGCAGGTCCTTGGCGTGGATCACCCCGATGACATTGTCGGGGTCGTCGCGGTAGACCGGCAGGCGGGTGTGGGCAGAGTTCAGGCAATGCGCCAGGATCTCTTCCGGCCCCAGCGTCACGTCGATCATTTCGATCTTGGAGCGGTGAAGCATGATCTCTTCCACTGTCCGCTCCGACAGATCCAGCGCACCCAGGATGCGGTCGCGATCGTCTTTGTGCACGACGCCTTCGGAATGGCCAAGCGACAGCGCGCCGGCGATTTCGTCATGAACGGCAAGGATATGGCTGTCGGGGTCCGCCTTTACGCCGAACATGCGCAGGACCTGCCGCACCAGCGCCCGCACCGCCATCACCATGGGTGAGAACACCAGGATCACCAGCCGCACGATCGGCGCGACGCGGCTTGCAGCGGTTTCGGCATTGGTGATCGCATAAGTCTTGGGCAGGACCTCGGCAAAGATCAGCACCAACAGGGTCATCACAAGGGTCGCCAGCGCCACGCCGCTGTCACCGAACGCGCGGGTGAACAGCGAGGTGGCCAGCGAGGTGGCGAGGATGTTCACAAGGTTGTTGCCCAGAAGGACCGAGCCGATCAGGCGCTCGTTGTCTTCGGTGATGGTCAGCGCCATCTTGGCACCCAAATCGCCTTTGTCGGACTTCGAGCGCAGCTTGCCCCGCGACGCGGCGGTCAGCGCGGTTTCGGAGCCGGAAAAGAAGGCCGATAGCACCAAAAGCCCCAGAATGGCGGCAGAGGTCATCCAGAAGGCGCTGTCGAAGACGGAGGCGGCGGTGTCCATTGTTCAATTCCCCGAGTGTTCAAAACCTTATGGAGTTGCGCGCGCTGTTCTTCAAGAGCGGGTCTTTCGGGGGCGGGTCGGGCGCATGCGGCGGGCGCAAAAGTTTTCTTGCCTTCGGCGAGGATATTTTTTCCAACAAGAACGGAAAGATCCGGGCCGTTCGCGGGTTTTTGTCCGGTCAGGGCTTACGGGCAAGCGGGTGATGGTCCATCACCAGATCCTTGAGCCTTTGGTCGAGAACATGGGTGTAAATCTCTGTTGTGGCCACGTCGGCGTGCCCCAGCAGGGTCTGGATCGAGCGAAGGTCGGCGCCATGTGCCAGCAGATGTGTGGCGAAGGCATGGCGCAATGTGTGGGGTGTGACCTTGTCGGGAGAGACACCGCCCGTGACGGACATTTCCTTGATCAGGACGTAGAAGCGGTGGCGCGTCAGGTGGCCTTGCGCCCCGGATGAGGGAAACAGGTATTTCGAGGCGGGTTTGCCCGCCAGCCGCGCGAGATCTTCTGTTGTATCGCGGGCCTTCAGCCAAAGCGCCAGCGCCTTGCGGGCCGGAGGCGACAGGGGCACCATGCGTTCCTTGCCGCCTTTGCCCCGGATCAGCAGCATACGCGGATCGCCACGCGCGGCCGAGACCGGCAGCGACACCAGTTCGGTCACCCGCATTCCCGTGGCGTAGAGCAGCTCCATCAGGCAGGTGTTGCGCGTTCTGTCGACGGGACTGCGGCCGACGCAGCGGGCGGCGGCGAGCAGTTTGTCCACCTCGGTTTCCGACAAGACCTTCGGCAGGCGCTTGTCGCGCCCCGGCCCCTTGATCTGGATCGCCGGATTGTCCTTGCGCCAGCCTTCCTCGAAGGCGAAGCGGAAGATCTGTTTGATCGCCGACAGCCTGCGGGCACGGGTCGCGGTGGCCAGTCCCTGCGCGTCGCAGTCCACCAGATACTCCTCGATGTCGCTGCGGGTGGTTGTCTCGAATGTGCGCCCGGTCCGGTTCAGCCAGTCGATGAACTTTTTCAGGTCGCGGGCATAGGCGAGCTGCGTGTTCGTTGCGGCGTCAAGCTCTGCGGCCTGCGCCTCCAGAAAGGTCTGGACCTGACGCAACATCATAGCCGCCGCTCCAGCAGCATTAGGTCAAGTGCCGTGCGCCGGGCCACGTCCTCCAGCCCGACGGCGCGCAAGAGCGACAGAGCTTCGGTGATATCGCGCATCTGCCCAGATGCCCCCCGCGTCAGTCGCTGGATCGCCATGAGGATCGCCTCTCCGAGTTGGTCGCCCGACAGCATCCGCGCGTAGGTCGCGGGGGGCGATGTTGCGGCAAAGCTTTCGGCGATGGCAGAGGCCAAGGCATCGCCTGCGGGGGATGCGGAGGGGGTGCCTGCCGCAAGGGTTTTCAGAAAGACGTCGATCGGGGTGTCGGGGGTGTAGCCTGCCGTTGCCTCTTCGTAGGTGTTGGACAGAAGGGCGACGCGAAAAGCCAGCGCGGCGCTTGCCCCGGTCAGCGGCAAGCGCGACAGGGCGGTGGCGTAGAGACGGGCAAAGGGCACCTCGAGGCCCGCGCTTTTTGCCGCGTCAAAGGCGGGGCGCAGGGTTTTATCGACCGCCGAGGGGTCGGACGCGGTCAACGCCATGTCGAAGGCCTGAAAGGCGTCGACGCGGTCCCAGATCCCCCCGGACGCGGCGGGCAGACGGTCGGTGTAAAGGGCCTGAATCCGGTTTTCGGACAGCGCACCGCTGCGCCCCAGACGCTCTGCCGCCTCGAGCTGAGATTTCCACCCTGCAGTGTCGCGCAGGTCGGCCTGTGCAAAGGCCAGCGGCAGGTCGACGGTAGACAGGGGCTCTCCTATGGCTTCGAACATGCGAAAAACCAGCGGGCTTGGCAGGGGGGGCGGTGTCAGGGGCGGTTCTGTGTCGGCCAGTTCGGGGTCAAGGAAGCGCGACAAAAGCTGGTCCTCGAAATCGGTGAGATAGCCCAGGGCCTGTGCCGTATGCAGGGTCAGGGCCGCCGCCGACCAATCGCCGTTGCGCGCAAGGCAAAAGATGCGGGCGGAAAATGTGGGTGCGATATCGGGCGTGACGCCAAGTGCCGCACACGCGCGATCCTCGGTCCCGGTCAGAAGCGAGACGTCGAACCAGAGGCGGAACAGTTCCGGCGTCTTTGGGTCGACAAGGTCGATCAGCGCCTGTGCCTGATCCAGCGCGCCAAGGTCGATCAGCTTGTCCAGACGCGCCATCAATAGCACACCGCCGCCGCCCGCATCTTGCGGCGGGTCAAGTTCGGCCAGCAGCAACGTGAACAAAAGATCTTGCAGGGCGGGCAAACCGGGGCTGGATGTGTCGCGGATCAGCTGCGCAAGACGGTTCGTGCCGGTGGCCCCCCATAAATTCTGCGGCAAGCCGGTGACAGAGACCGGCAAAAGCCCCACCGCATCAGGGCGCGGCGCATCAAGCGGCAGCATGGTGATGTCGCCGACAGAGGCGCTGCCGGTGACGGCAGGTTCGTTCGGCCATGCGGGCGACGCAGGCACTGCGGCCGGAATTGTCACTGAATCCGACAGCCAGTTTATCGCCGACATCGGCGCATCCTGCGCAATGGCGGATGAGGTGAGAAACGCACCATAAATTACTGATAAAAAAAGACTACTTTTAATCAACATTCACTGAAACCGATTGTGTGACCTCGTCCTGAACAGGGGTAAGGTCACCAAGATACGCAAAACCAACCAGCCCAATAAAGCCGATCACAGCCAGAAAGACGAGTGCCTTAAGTAATCTTACCATGTTTTTCTGCCTTTTGTTGCCTGCGGTCTGCCGTCGGGTGTCGCTGCTCTTTGGTCAGCTTACAAGTTTATATATGGCCTTTTCGGCAAGATCACGCCATTCAAGGGCAGAAATGTAAATTGAGCGGGACAACGCCCACTTGGCCTACCGTCTGAAAAAAACTGTCGTGCTTGTCGGTATGATGGGTGCGGGAAAAACCGCAGTTGGAAAAGCGCTGGCGGCAAAGCTTGGCGTGCCCTTTCTTGATTCGGATGAAGAGATCGAGATCGCCGCCGCCCGCAGCATATCCGAAATATTCGAGCGGGACGGAGAGCTGTTCTTTCGCGCCAAGGAGACCCAGGTGATTTCCCGCCTTCTGGAAACCCGTCAGGGGATTCTGTCGACCGGCGGCGGGGCGTTCATGGCGGCGGGAAACCGTCAGATCATATCCAGCAAGGGCGTCGCGGTCTGGCTGGATGCGGACCTTGATCTGCTGTGGTCACGGGTGCGGCACAAGTCCTCGCGCCCCTTGCTGCAAACTGCGGACCCGCAAGGGTCGTTGCGGTCGCTCTACGAGTCGCGCGTGCCGGTGTATGCGCTGGCCGACCTGACCGTGAAGTCAAAGCCGCGCTATTCGATCGACGACATGGCCCTGGCTGTGATTGACGAATTGCTGACCCGCCCCGATGTGCTGGAGACAACCGAATGACCGAAACCGTCCATGTCGCCCTTGGGGACCGCGCCTATGATGTCCGCATCGCCGAAGGTCTGATCGGTCGCGCCGGTGCCGAGATCGCGCCGCTGCTGCGCCGTCCACGTGTCGCCGTGATTACCGATGAAACCGTCGCCGCCCTGCATCTGGACGCGCTGCGCGACGGTCTGGCGGCGTCGGGTGTCACGATGACCGCGCTGGCGCTGCCGGCGGGCGAATCGACCAAGGGCTGGCCGCAATTCACCCGCACGGTGGAATGGCTGCTGGACCAGAAGATAGAGCGCAGCGATGTCGTGGTTGCCTTTGGTGGCGGTGTGATCGGCGATCTGGCGGGGTTTGCGGCGGCGGTTCTGCGGCGCGGCGTGCGGTTTGTGCAGATCCCGACCAGCCTGCTGGCGCAGGTCGACAGTTCGGTCGGGGGGAAAACCGGGATCAACGCGCCGCAGGGCAAGAACCTGATCGGCGCGTTCCACCAGCCAAGCCTTGTGCTGGCCGACATCAGCGTTCTGGGCACCCTGACGCCCCGCGATTTTCTGGCGGGCTGCGGCGAGGTGGTGAAATACGGCATGCTGGGCGACGCCGGGTTTTTCGGCTGGCTGGAGAAAAACGGCCCCGCGATGGCGGCGGGGGATAGGGCTGCGCGGGCCTATGCGGTGCGCCGGTCCGTTGAAATGAAAGCGGAAATTGTGATCCGCGACGAGACAGAACAGGGTGATCGCGCTCTTTTGAACCTTGGGCACACCTTCTGTCACGCGCTGGAATCGGCCACCGGATATGGCGACCGCCTGATGCATGGCGAGGGCGTGGCGATCGGTTGCGCGCTGGCCTTCGAGGTGTCGCAACGCCTTGGGTTCTGCTCGCAAGAGGACCCGAGCCGCGTGCGGGCAATGCTGAAACTGATGGGGATGAAGACCGATCTGGCGGATATCGACGGCGACTTGCCCGATGCCGATGCGTTGATCGTCCTGATGGGACAGGATAAAAAAGTGCAGGACGGCAAGTTGCGGTTCATCCTTGCGCGGGGCATCGGGGATGCCTTTGTGGCGGATGGTGTGGATATGGCGGTCGTGCGCAGCGTTCTGGCCGAAGGGCTTGCCGCGCGCGGATAACCGGGCGTATCGGGGTAAATCCGCGCTAAAGCATGGACAGCGGCCCGCGCAATTGATACGCGAGCGCAAACAACGCCACAGACGCGTTACAGACACGCTACAGACAAGGATTTGCCCCATGACCCACGGTAAAAACGGTCTCACCTATGCCGATGCAGGCGTGGATATCGACGCGGGCAATGCACTTGTCGAGCGGATCAAGCCGGCCGCGAAACGCACCCAACGCCCCGGCACGATGTCGGGCCTTGGTGGTTTCGGCGCGCTGTTCGATCTGAAGGGCGCGGGCTACTCCGACCCCATTCTGGTCGCGGCGACCGACGGTGTCGGCACCAAACTGCGCATCGCGATTGACACCGGCGAAGTCGACGGCGTGGGCATCGACCTTGTTGCCATGTGCGTCAACGATCTGGTCTGCCAAGGGGCAGAGCCGTTGTTTTTCCTGGACTATTTCGCCACAGGCAAGCTGGAACTTGACGTGGCCGCCCGCATCATCGAGGGCATCGCAGAGGGCTGCGCACAATCCGGTTGTGCGCTGATCGGCGGCGAGACGGCAGAAATGCCCGGCATGTATCCTGCCGGTGACTTCGACCTTGCGGGCTTTGCCGTCGGCGCGATGGAACGTGGATCGGACCTGCCGTCAGGCGTTGTGGCGGGCGATGTTCTGCTGGGCCTTGCATCCAATGGCGTGCATTCCAACGGCTATTCTCTGGTGCGCAAGATTGTCGAATTGTCGGGCCTTGGCTGGCACGATGACGCGCCCTTCGCCTTTGCGCCGCTGGGGCGCGCGTTGCTGACGCCGACACGGCTTTACGTCAAACCCGCGCTGGCGGCGGTGCGGGCAGGGGGCGTGCATGCGCTGGCCCATATCACCGGTGGCGGTTTGACCGAAAACCTGCCGCGCGTGCTGCCCGACGATCTGGGGGCCGACATCGACCTTGACGCGTGGGAATTGCCGCCTGTGTTCAAGTGGTTGGCCGAGACCGCCGCGATTTCCGAAAAGGAGCTGCTGAAGACGTTCAACTCTGGCATCGGGATGATCCTGTCGGTCGCGGCAGACCGTGCCGACGATCTGAAAGCCCTGCTGGAGGCCGAAGGCGAGACCGTCTATACCATCGGCACAGTGACCCAAGGGGCGGGCATGCGCTATCGCGGCAGCCTGCTTTGACCAAACGCGTCGCGATCCTGATTTCCGGCGGCGGATCGAATATGATCAAGCTGGTCGAAAGCATGACCGGCGACCATCCGGCGCGCGCCGCTCTGGTGTTGTCGAACGACGCCAATGCGGGCGGGCTGAAACGCGCGGCAGAGATGGGGATCGAGACCGATTTCATCGACCACCGCCCGTTCAAGGGCGACCGCCCCGCGTTCGAGGCCGCCCTGCACGCCCGCCTGATGCAGGCGCAGCCCGACATTCTGTGCCTTGCCGGTTTCATGCGGGTGCTGACGGCGGGTTTTGTGGATCGGTGGCAGGGGCGGATGCTGAACATCCATCCGTCGCTTTTGCCGAAATACACCGGCCTGCACACCCATGCCCGCGCGATTGCCGCAGGCGACACCGAACATGGCTGCACCGTGCACGAGGTGACGCCGGTTCTGGATGACGGCCCCGTTCTGGGACAGGCCCGCGTGCCGGTCCTGCCCGATGACACGCCCGAAACCTTGGCGGCGCGCGTGCTGGTGATGGAACACCGGCTCTATCCTGCGGTCCTGCGCCGATTTGCGGCGGGCGACCATCGCCCCGTGATGTTGCCCTAACGGCCTTTCCTTTCCTGGCGCAGGTGACTATGACGGATCAACCTTAAGGGTCGCCTCTGGCGGCCGCCAACGAACGGCTCCGTATGAAAACCTTGACCACGACCGAGGCGCTTGCCGAATTTTGCGCACATGCCGCCAATTTTCCCTATGTCACGATCGACACGGAATTCCTGCGCGAACGCACCTATTATTCGAAACTGTGCCTGATCCAGATGGCGCTTCCGGGCAAGGGCGTGGATGACGCGGTTCTGGTCGATCCGCTGGACGGTATGTCGCTGGAACCGTTGTATGAACTGTTCCGCAACGAAAACGTCGTAAAAGTGTTTCATGCCGCGCGTCAGGATCTGGAAATCTTCTTTGTTGACGCGCAGGTTTTCCCCAAGCCCTTGTTCGATACGCAGGTCGCCGCCATGGTCTGCGGCTTTGGCGAACAGGTGGGCTACGAGACGCTTGTGCGCAAGATTGCCAAGGAAACCGTCGACAAGACCTCGCGGTTCACCGACTGGTCGCGCCGCCCGCTGACCGAGGCGCAAAAGATCTATGCGCTGGCCGATGTAACGCATTTGCGGGTCGTCTACGAATACCTTGCCGCCGAGATCAAACGGTCGAACCGTCAGGCATGGGTCGAGGAGGAGCTGGAGGTTCTGCTGAACCCCGCCACCTATATCGTCACCCCCGAAGACGCCTGGCAACGGGTGAAAACCCGCACCACCACGGGAAAGTTCCTGGCGGTTGTGCGTGAATTGGCGCGGTTCCGCGAAGATTACGCGCAGACCCGCGATGTGCCGCGCAGCCGTGTCTACAAGGACGATGCGCTGTTGGAACTTGCCTCGACCAAGCCGCAAAACATGGAAGATCTGGGGCGGTCCCGTCTGTTGCTGCGTGAGGCCCGGCGCGGAGAGATTGCCGATGGTATCATCGCGGCGGTGACCGCAGGTCTGGCCTGCCCGCCCGACAAACAGCCAAAAGTCGCGGCCTTCAACGACAAGATGCAGGTGAACCCCGCACTGGCCGATTTGCTGCGGGTGCTGCTAAAGGCCAAGGCCGAAAACGCGGGCGTCGCGCAAAAACTGATCGCTACGGCGTCGGATCTGGACGCGATTGCCGCAGGGGAACGGGACGGTCTGGCCCTGCATGGCTGGCGTCACGAGGTGTTCGGGGCCGATGCGATCCGCCTGTGCGAGGGCAAGCTTGCGCTTGCCGCCAAGGGGCAGACGGTTCAGGTCATCGAGCTTTAGCGCTTGGCTGTCCGCGCGTTCCGCTCGCCCAGAATGCGGATAGAGCGGACGCCGGCCAACCGGTAGTCGGACACAAACTTCGCCACCACAACCTCGCGCGACCGCTCTGTGTTGATCTGTTCGAACCCGGCGGGCTGCTGGATACGGAACATGTAGGTCAGCACGCCGTCGACAGGCTGCTCGTCCGTGTCGGACACCAGCTCTGCGTTCCAGAAGCCCTGGGTCGGGGGCAGGCCTGTCGCACGCAAGATCGCGCCGCCCTGTGCGGGTTCGACCGAAAAGCTGACCACCTGATCGACCAATGTCCTGCCATCGGAGGCGACGACCATTTCCTCTGGCGTTATCATTTCCTCTTGCGATCCGCCGAACCAGTTGAACGGGTTCAGCCGCGATTGGCTGATGCCGGAACAGGCAGACAGGGCCATCATGGCCAGAAATGCGGCGACTAGTGGTTTGTTCATAACACGGCCCTCATTGGTGCCCCACCGAGTTAGCCCATCCTGCGCGACTTGAAAAGCCACTCGGCATGCTCTGGACGTTTGGCGCGGCGCAACTTAGGTGGATACTGTATGAAACGGAGACCGAACAGTGACCACTGACCGCTTTGAAGAGATCGCCGAGACCTTTGAATTCCTGGAAGACTGGGAAGAGCGGTATCGCTATGTCATCGAATTGGGCAAGGCGATGCCGCCTCTGGATGACGCGTTCCGCGTTCCCGCGACCAAAGTGACCGGCTGCGCCAGTCAGGTCTGGATCGTTCCGGTGATCGAAGGGCAGGGCAGGGATGCTGTGTTCCGCTTTGACGGCGACAGCGACGCGTTGATCGTGCGCGGGTTGATCGCGGTGCTGCACGCGCTGTATTCCGGCCTGACGGTCGACGAGGTGATGAAGGTCGATGCGCCCGGTGCCCTGAAACGTCTGGGGTTGGACGACCATCTGTCCGCGCAACGCTCTAACGGGGTGCGTGCCATGGTGGACCGTATCCGCAGCGTAAGCGCGGCGGCGATCGGCTAAAGCGACGCCAGCGTCGTTTCCAGATCGCCGTAGCCGGTGAACCGCCGTTCATAGGCCAGACCCAGCCGCGCCGCGCAGTCCTGCGCCTTGGCATCCAGCGCCCTGTTGTCGGTTTGGGCCTGATACACCAGTTTGGTGTAATTGCCGAAGTACATGTCGCGCAGGTCCGGGTGGCGGTCCAGACCAAGGGGTTTCCAGACAAAGGCGTCGAACTGTTTGACCAGAAAATCGGTCAGGTAAAAGGCAGTGAATTCGTCTTCGGATGTTTTGGCAAAGATGTCGTTTCCCTCAAAAAACGAATAGCAATGCGGGCCTTCGACCATTCCAACGCCAAGTTCGGCGCATTTCTTCAACAATTGCCCACCGGTGCCACAATCGGCGTAAACCACAAAGATCTCGTCATATCCGGCGCGATGTTTCAGCACCATTGCCTCGACCGCGCCGGTGATTTTATCGGGGTGATTGTGCAGGATGGCGGGCAGGCACGTCAGGTCCATATGGTCCCAGCCATTTGCGGCCTTCAGCGCCAGTATCTCATGGGCAAGGGCACCACAGGCCAGCAGCAAAATCCGGCCCGAAGATGCCGCAAGGTCCAGGCCGGTCGTAGTCAGCCTTTGGTCGTCGATGCTCATGGGTGCGCCCATCGCCGCAGGGCCAAAGCGATGATTATGATGGCCGGAACCACCACAAACCCGCCCCATGTCGGCATTGTGGCACTGACCCGGTAGGCCACGCCGATGGTCAGGGCGGCGGCGAACAGGACTGTCGCCAGAAGGATATAGAAGCGGCGCATCCGTGCCTTCCTTTGCGTAGGTTTCACCTTGAACGTGGGGCCGCGCCGCGAAAAAGAAAAGGCCCCGCACGCGATTGCGTCGGGGCCTGTTCGCGGAATATGCCCGATCTAGCTTGCTATGGCGCTGTTATGCTTGCGCGCCATCCATGTTTTGGCCGTTTCCACCGCCACGGCCGCATCGCGGCAATAGGCGTCCGCGCCGATGGCCTTGCCGAATTCCTCGTTCAGGGGAGCGCCGCCCACAAGCACGATATAATCGTCGCGAATGCCTTTTTCGATCATCGTGTCGATCACGACCTTCATATAGGGCATCGTGGTTGTCAGCAGGGCGGACATGCCCAGAATATCGGGCTGTTCGGCTTCCATCGCTTCCAGGTATTTCTCGACCGAGTTGTTGATGCCAAGATCCCGCACTTCGAATCCGGCCCCTTCCATCATCATTCCGACAAGGTTCTTGCCGATGTCGTGGATGTCGCCCTTGACCGTGCCAATCACCATTTTGCCAACGCGCGGTGCGCCGGTTTCCGCCAGAAGCGGTTTCAGGATGAACATCCCGCCCTTCATCGCATTGGCGGCAAGAAGCACCTCGGGGACGAACAGGATACCGTCGCGAAAGTCGTTGCCAACGATGGTCATACCCCCGACAAGCGCCTCTGTCAGCACGCGGTAGGGCGCCCAGCCACGACCCAGAAGGATGTTCACCGATTCCTCGATTTCCTCTTTCAGGCCGTCGTAAAGGTCGTCGAACATCTGCATGACCAATTCATCATCGGGCAGGTCGGCAAGGATGATCTCGTCGTTTTCGTCGGCCATCGAAATATTCCTGTCTTGAAGCGGGCGCGCCGCGTGTCACTCTGTCCTAAATGGTCCGATTGTCGCGGTCGCACTCGTATAAATGCGACATCCGCCAATCTGCGACCGACCCTTGGCGGTCTAACCCTGACGGCGGCGGCGGGTCACGCGGGCCGTGGGCGCGTTGTCATCGGTCCCGTCAGAGTTGGAACTGAACCCGCCGAGGGTCTGTGTGATCTGGTCCAGTGTCGGGCGCGGGCCCTTGGGGCGTGTTTCAAGCGCCTCGCGCATGGCGCGCAGGTGCTCTGGCGTGGTGCCGCAGCAACCGCCAATGATCCGGGCGCCGCAATCGCGGGCCAGAACCGCATATTCGCCCATCAGTTCCGGGGTGCCATCATAGTGGATGTGGCCGTCGTGGTATTTCGGGATGCCGGCGTTGCCCTTGGCGATGATCGGGGTCTCGGTGCCTTGCGCGGCAAAGCCCAGCACGGTGCGCAAAAGGTCGGACGCCCCGACACCGCAATTCGCCCCGAACGCCAGCGGCGGGTTCTTCATGCCTTCGACCATCGCGACCATCGCAGAGGAGGTGACGCCCATCATCGTGCGACCGGCGGTGTCAAAGCTCATCGTGCCGCACCATGGCATACCTGCCAGGGCAAAGGCCTCTGCGGCGGCTTTGTATTCCTCGGGGGCGGAAATAGTTTCCAGCCAAAGCACATCGGCCCCGCCAGCCTTCAGGCCTTCGGCCTGCTCGTGGAACATTTCAACCGCATTCGCGTGGGTCAGGGTGCCCATCGGGACAAAAATCTCGCCCGTTGGCCCGACGGACCCCGCAACAACGATCGTCCGGCCAGAGGCATCGGCAATCTCGCGGCCCAGTTCTGCGGCCAGTTTGTTCAACTCGAACACGCGGCCTTCGGCGCCGTGCAGTTTCAGCCGCGAGGCGTTGCCACCAAAGCTGTTGGTCAGAAAAATGTCGCTGCCTGCGTCTGCGGCCCCTTTATACAGCGCCTTGATGCGGTCGGGGTGTTCCTCGTTCCACATTTCCGGGGCGTCGCCGGATTGCAGGCCCATGTTGAACAGGTTCGTTCCGGTGGCGCCATCGGCCATAAGCCAATCATTGGTTTCCAGCAGGCGGGCGAGGACATCAGACATGGGTTAACCTTTTTTCCGAAGGCAGGCCGCGTTCTGCGTCTGCCCCTTTGGTTTGCAAATCGCACGTCGCGGCAGGATGCGCAAATTGATTGTTGTCATAATGGTGTTGAGGATGGCTCACATTCAAGGGGCCCAAGGGGCAGCGGTTCGGGGTTCAGAATGGCCCGCGCCACGTCGAACCCCGCCAGACAAAGGTCCAGACGGGTGGGGGCAGCCGTATAAAGGGTTTCCCAGTGCGGGGCAAAGGCCCCCTTGAACTGGCGCAGGCCATTGCCGCCGCAGATCCTGTCGAGCCGTTCGGTCATGGGCTTTGGCAGGTCACGGACCCAGCGCGGCATCAGTGGCACTGCGGCCAGCGAAACCCTTGGGCAGGCGTCCGCTGCGGCATCCAGCAGCGCATGGGTGACCAAGGCGTGCATCAGGCCGTCCGGCGCGCCGGGTGTGTGGCGCATCAGGTCAAGGGTGCGTTCCTGCGGATTGGCGTGGAAGGTGACAAAGCCTGCCAAACAGCCCCGGACCCACCCCAGATAGATGATCTGACCAGCCATATAGTCGGGCGAAAATCGCCCCATCGAAAAGCCGCGCTCTGCCCCGTGGTGTAGGGTCCAGTCGCGCGCCACCTGCGCCATCTGCGGCAAAGGCAGCGGTCCCGTCGCGCGGGTGACCGTGACGCCCGCATGCTCTGCCTGACGCAGCTTGCGCCTCAGTTGGCGGGTGGCGGGGCTGGCAGGATCGAACTGTGCGGGGGGCAGCCATGCCTCGCGGGCGGTGGCATGAACGCGGTACCGGCGCCGGCGTGCCGCGACGGCCATGCGCGCCCCGCATTTATAGACGGCAGGGCGCAGCCCCCGCGCATCTGCGGCCTCTTCCAACCCATGCAACACCCCGCAACAGGTCTGACGGAACAACGGATCGCCGATGGCGATAAGCGCCTGTCCGGTGACCGCGACCATCTGCTGTCCGGTATTCCCTGGCATCTCCAGCACGGATTTATCGCCCATGCGCAGCAATCCCGCCTCTGCCCGTGGCGCATCGCGCGTCAACTGTTCAAGGCAAAGCGGCGTTGGCACGGTCAGGCGCGGCGATGCAGCCCGCAGTGCCACCACAGGCCCGACGATCATCGCAATAGCCGCAATTCCGGCCGGAATGGCGTAATAAACCAACCGGAACGCCAGAATGGCCGCCAAAAGGGGCGCCGTCGGGGTGCCGGGGCACAGGAAAAGAACCATCACTTCGAAAGGGCCAACGCCCCCCGGACTGCCGGAAAAAAGCGCGACCCCGAGGGCAATCAGATACACGGGCAGCAGTGTCATGAATCCCAGCGTCAGGTCTGCGGGCATCACCGCATAAAGCGCGGCGCAGGCGGCGACCGTATCAAGGGCGGTCAGCGACACGACGGCCAGAACGGTCAGCAGCGAGGGCAGCCTGATCTTGCGCCCCGCCAGGGTCAAGGCGCGCCCGCGCAGTGACAAGGCGCATAGCCCGAACAGCGCGGCCAAGGGCAAAATTGCGACCGCAGACATCCACGCGGGCCCCGCGCCGGTGATCAGCACAACCGCCCCCGTGACAACGCAAAGCCCCGCCATGAACGACACCGCCACTGCAAAGGCGATGCGGGCGGCCTGCAAAAGCTGCGCCTGCGGCAACATCCGCCACCGCACGAGCGTTCCGGTCAACACCCCGAACCCAAGCGTTTGCGCCAGCGCGATGCCGACGATCCCCGCGTGTCGCGCCTGGTCCGGCGGTGTCAGGGTTGCCAGATGGCGGTGGATGACCGCGTCGTATCGCCCCACGGCCCAGAAACTGACCAACGTGGCGGCACCGGCGGCAGCCCACTGCACCGGCTGCACGGTTCGGAAGGCGGGCCAGACCAGCGCAAGGTCCACCTCTGCCAGCCGCCCTGCGAACAGATAAAGGCAGACGCCCGCCAGAAGCAGCGGCCCCCCTTGCCGCCATGCCATCGTGGACAGCTGCATCGTCGCGGTTGTCTGTTTGGTCGGGTTCTCATGGCGCATCAAACTCTCCGCATCCCTGGATTCGGACGGGTGTAACAGCGCGGGCCTACCGCTTTCTTAATGCGTCAATTTAAAATCAAAAAACGCGCACCCTAAAAGATGCGCGTCAATGTGAAACGGCAGTCATCCCGCCCAAAGGTGGAAAAAGGCTCTTATCCTTCGTTCATGATCTGGTCTTTGGCGACCGCCATCAGTTCCAGCATCTTGGTGCGGATCGTCGCCTCGTCGGCCTTGTCGCCCAGATCGCCCGAGACCTTGCGGTAGACGTCCTCGTCGCCGGCTTCCTCGAAATCGGCCTTGACGACCTCTTTGGCATAGGCTGCGGCATCGTCGCCCGACTTGCCCATCAGATCAGCCGCCCAAAGCCCCAGAAGCTTGTTGCGGCGGGCTTCTGCCTTGAACTGCATCTCTGCATCATGGGCAAACTTGTTCTCGAACGCATTTTCGCGGTCATCAAAGGTGGTCATAGCGGCCTCGCACATTGAAATATCTGGAAACAGATATGACGGCACAGGGCGTCGACCGCAAGAGGGTCGCCCGTGTTCTTGCGACAAACGTCATCATGCCGTATAGGGCGCAGGACGGGGCAGGGACTCATCCCGGCCTAGGCAGACTGGAGACACAATGGCACGCCGCAAACTGGTTTACGAAGGCAAAGCCAAAATCCTGTATGAAGGACCCGAGCCGGGAACTTTGGTGCAGTATTTCAAGGATGACGCCACAGCATTCAACGCCGAGAAAAAGGCCGTGATCGAGGGCAAGGGCGTGTTGAACAACCGTCTGTCCGAGTTTTTCATGGTCGGTCTGGGCCATGTCGGGGTGCCGACGCATTTCATCCGGCGCCTGAACATGCGCGAGCAGTTGATCCGTGCGGTAGAGATTATCCCGCTGGAAGTGATCGTGCGCAATTTCGCCGCCGGTTCGATGGCAAAGCGTCTTGGCATGGAAGAGGGCACGCCGCTGCCCCGTCCGATTGTCGAGTTCAGCTACAAGGACGACAAGCTGGGCGATCCGCTTGTGCCCGAGGAATACATCATCGCATTCGGCTGGGCGACCCAGCAGGATCTGGATGACATCGTGCAGCTTGCCTTGCGGGTCAATGATTTCGTCGGCGGTGTGATGTACGGCGTCGGGATCAAGCTGGTGGATTTCAAGATCGAGATCGGCCGCGTCTGGGACAACGACTTTATGCGCCTTGTCGTGGCCGATGAAATCAGCCCGGATAGTTGCCGTCTGTGGGACATGGAAACCGGCCAGAAACTGGACAAGGACGTGTTCCGGCGCGATCTGGGCAACCTGACCGACGCCTACACCGAGGTGGCGCGGCGTCTGGGCGTTTTACCCACGAATGTAACCCACGCGACGAAACCGACGCTGATCAACTGATCCCGCGGGTCGGTTGGCACCTTGGGATTTGAGTATTTTTGGAACAAAGTGGGGCAGGGGCGTTCAGGGAACGGCCCGCCTTGCGCGATGATAAAGGCGACAGGCGATGAAGGCTCGAGTGCATGTGATGTTGAAAACCGGCGTTCTGGACCCGCAGGGCGAGGCCGTGCGCCACGCGCTGGGGACTTTGGGGTTTGACGGTGTTCAGGGTGTGCGTCAGGGCAAGGTGATCGAGCTTGATCTGGCGGAAACCGACGCGGCCAAGGCCGAGGCGCAGGTCACGCAGATGTGCGAGAAGCTGCTGGCGAACACCGTGATCGAAAGCTACCGCGTGGAGCTGATCTGATGCGCGCGGCGGTTGTTGTTTTTCCGGGGTCCAACTGTGACCGCGATATGGCCGTGGCGTTCGAGCAGGCGGGCATGGATGTTGCCATGGTCTGGCACAAGGACACGGATTTGCCCGAGGGCGTCGATATCGTCGGCATTCCCGGCGGGTTTTCCTTTGGCGACTACCTGCGGTGCGGGGCCATCGCGGCGAAATCGCCGATCTGCCGGTCGGTCATCGCCCATGCGGCGCGCGGGGGATATGTTTTGGGGGTCTGCAACGGCTTTCAGGTGCTGACAGAGACAGGCCTGCTGCCCGGTGTGCTGATGCGCAACGCGGGGCTGAAGTTCGTGTGCAAGGCGCTGGACCTGACGGTCGAGACCAGCGACAGCGCGTTCACCTCGGGGTATGCCAAGGGTCAGACCCTGAGCATTCCGGTGGCCCATCACGATGGCAACTACACGGCGGACGCCGAGCTGGTCGCGCGGTTGCGGGGCGAGGATCGTATTGCCTTTACCTATGTGAGCAATCCCAACGGCTCGACTGCGGATATCGCCGGTGTTCTGTCGGCAAACCGGCGCGTGCTGGGAATGATGCCGCATCCGGAACGCGCGATTGATCCACAGCATGGTGGCACCGACGGCGCCGCGATGTTCGCCTCTCTTGCGGGGGCGCTGGTCACAGCGTAACCTTCGCCTATGGCAGGCAATGACGACACTTCGACGGCGGACAGTCTTTCCGGCAGGTTTTCCTGGCGGTCAAGGCTGGCCGTTATCGTGTTGTTCTTTATCGCAATCACCACGATCTGGTTCACCAACCAGTTCCTGACAGAGCGCTATACTGTGTCCACCAAGAACCGCGCCGAGGTGCGGTTGACGCTGTACTCCGGCAACTTGCTGTCGGAATTGCAGCGCAATGCGGTTGTGCCGCTGTTGCTCTCGCGGGATCCGGCGATGATCAATGCGCTGAACTCGGGCGATTTCAGCAGCACCAGCCAGCGGTTGATTTCCTACAAGGACGAAATCGGCGCGGCCTCGTTGATCCTGCTGGATCTGGACGGGCGCACCGTGGCCGCAACCGACCGCAACAATCTGGGCGCACCACACCGCACCGAGAGCTATTTCGTCGAAGCTTTGCGCTCTAACGAGACGGTTTTCAGCACATCCGACCGGGAAACCGGCAATTTCCAGTTCACCTATTCACGCCGCATCGACAGCGACCGACGCGCCGTCGGGGTTATGGTGGTCGAGGTTGATCTGCGCAAATTCGAACGCAGCTGGGCGGGGATTGCGGATGCGGTCATGGTCACCGACAGTTCCGGCACGATCATTCTGTCGACCGAACCGCGCTGGCGCGGGATCACCGAGGCCGAGGCCCTGTCGGTTGAATCCGCGCCCTCTGCCATCGAGCGGGCGATCAAGGCGACCTCTGACTGGACCGCGCTGCCGGCGGATGCCTATGTGCAGGGCGAGGCCGTGATGCGGATGGAACAGCGCATTCCGTTCCAGGGCTGGAGCATGACATCCTTCACCACCTACACATCGGTGCGCGAGCGGGTGAACGGGGTTCTGGCGCTGGAGATCATGGGATTTGCGGTTTTGTTGTCGCTGGTCTTTTGGTTCACCACGCGCAAGGCGCTGTCGCGATCCATGATCTTCCAGCGGGAGTCGGCAGAACTTCGCCAGTTGAACGCAAGGTTGCAGCGGGAAATCGCCGAGCGCGAGAAGATGCAGAAGAACCTTGAAGTGGCCGAACAGACCCTTGCGCAATCGTCGAAACTGGCCGCTTTGGGAGAGATGTCGGCGGCGGTCAGCCACGAGCTGAACCAGCCTCTTGCGGCGATGAAAACCTACCTTGCGGGGGCGAAACTTTTGCTGCACCGCAAGCGCCCCGAAGAGGCCCTGTCAAGCTTTCAGCGGATCGACGATCTGATCGACCGGATGGGGTCGATCACGCGCCAGCTGAAGTCCTATGCGCGCAAGGGCGGTGATGCGTTCGAGCCTGTGGACATTAGGGATGCGCTGTCTTCGGCCCTGTCGATGATGGAGCCGCAACTGAAACGCCGTCACACCAAAATCACCAAGTCGTTCCCCCGTGTTCCGGTCCGGGTCATGGCCGACCGGATCCGTCTGGAACAGGTCATTATCAACCTTCTGCGCAACGCTTTGGACGCCACCAAGGCCAACGATGATCCGACCATTGATCTGTTGCTTTCGGCGGGCGAAACCGCCACCCTGACGGTGCGCGACAATGGCCATGGAATTGACGATCTGGATGCCCTGTTCGAGCCGTTTTACACCACCAAGCAGCCCGGAGACGGAGTCGGGTTAGGGCTTGCTATCTCCAGCGGAATTGTAAACGACCTTGGCGGACGCCTGACCGCACGCAATGCGGATGGGGGGGGGGCTGTATTCGAAGTGCAGTTGCCCATATTAAGTGAAGAGACACAGGCAGCCGAGTGAGGTCCATATGGCACATGCGATGAAGATTGCGATTGTCGATGACGAACAGGATATGCGGCAGTCGATCAGCCAATGGCTGGCGCTGTCGGGTTTTGACACCGAAACCTTCGCCAGCGCAGAGGATGCGCTGAAAGGCCTTGGGGCGGATTACCCCGGCATTGTCGTCAGCGACATCAAGATGCCCGGCATGGATGGCATGCAGTTCCTGAAGAAGCTGATGAGCCTTGATAGCTCGCTGCCGGTGATCATGATCACAGGCCACGGTGATGTGCCGATGGCGGTCGAGGCGATGCGGGTCGGCGCGTTCGATTTCCTTGAGAAACCGTTCAACCCCGACCGGATGACGCAACTTGCCAAGAAGGCGACACAGAACCGCCGTCTGACACTGGACAACCGCGCCCTGCGGCGCGAGTTGTCGGATGGGTCGGTGCTGATGAAAAAGCTGATCGGGTCGTCGCCGGTGATGGAGCGCCTGAAAGAGGATATTCTTGATCTGGGGCAGGCGGATGGCCATGTCCTGATCGACGGAGAGACCGGCACCGGCAAGACGCTTGTGGCCCACGCGCTGCATGCGGTGGGACCGCGGGCGGGCAAGAAATTCGTTCTGGTGTCGTGTTCGGCCTATGAAGAGGATGCGTTGGGGCGGCGGCTGTTCGGGCCGGTCGAGGATGGCGGCGCGCTGCCGCTGGTCGAAGAGGCCCGCGGCGGGACGCTGGTTCTGGAAGGGATCGAGGCGTTGTCTTCGGCCCTGCAAGCGCGGCTTTTGACCTTTATCAACGATCAGGGCACGCCTGCGGAAACGCGGATCGTGGCGATCAGCAACTTGCAGCAGCAGGACAAGACGGTCGAGGACGCGCTGCGCCCCGATCTGTTCTACCGTCTTGCGGCGATGCGGATCACCCTGCCGCCGCTGCGCCAGCGGGGCGAGGATATTCTGATGCTGTTCACCCGCCTGTCGGACCAGTTTGCCGATGAATACGGGTGCGACGCGCCGGCGGTCAGCGCACAGGAGGCGGCGCAATTGTTGCAGGCGCCATGGCCCGGCAACGTGCGCCAGTTGATCAACATCGCAGAGCGCGCCGTGTTGCAGAACCGGCGCGGGTCGGGGACGATCGCATCGCTGTTGATGGCGGACAACGACGAGACTCAGCCGACGATGACGACCGATGGCAAGCCTCTCAAGGAATACGTAGAGGCCTTTGAGCGGATGCTGATCGACAATACAATGCGGCGCCACAAGGGCAGCATCGTCAATGTGATGGAAGAGTTGTGCCTGCCGCGCCGGACGCTGAACGAGAAGATGGCGAAGTATAACCTGTCGCGCGGCGATTACCTTTAGGTTGAGTGAAAGGCCACGCCTGCGGCGTGATGTCCATGTCTCGGGTCCGCATGCGCGGACCCTCGGGACGGCCTGCGGCGCGGATATTTTTTCCAAGGAGAGGGGCAAGGCAGAGCGGGGATTCGGGTCTGTCCGAATGCGCGTGAAATTGCCCATTGTAATTGTACGGGGCTTGCCCTTAAGGTCGTGATACGGCGGACTGTGCAAAATGGTGCAGGATCGTACGGATAGTTTCGCTGCTTTCAGTGAGCGGTAGGCAGAGTGCCCCGACAGTCCTGAAGGCAGACCGATTGACCGCAAGGTTGTTGAATTGCCCGATGCGCGCAAGCGCCGGGTCATAGTGATGGTGCCGCAATCGCGGCATCGGAGATAGAACCGCGATGAAACGCGCAGAGATACAGACGCAAATAGCAGGGGTCGATCAGGCCGATATGCATTTGCGCGGCGCGTTCCCCATCGCCCTTAATAGACACCTCTCCAGACGCGGCGACCCTTTGGGACAGCAGCGTTTGCACAGGTGCACACGGGTAACATGGCTAAGAAAATGCTTATCGACGCCACCCACGCCGAGGAAACTCGGGTTGTGGTGGTCGACGGAAACAAGGTCGAGGAATTCGATTTTGAGTCTGAAAACAAACGCCAGATAGCTGGCAACATATATCTGGCGAAAGTCACACGGGTTGAACCGTCGCTTCAGGCCGCATTTGTGGACTACGGCGGCAATCGCCACGGGTTCCTTGCGTTTTCCGAGGTGCATCCTGATTACTATCAGATCCCGGTCGCCGATCGCGAGGCCCTTATGGCCGAGGAACGCGAGTATGTGAAATCCTTGCAAGATGCCGAGGATGAGCCGAAATCCTCGCGTTCTCGTGGCGGAAACCGATCGCGGTCGCGGTCGTCGTCCAAGGCGGAAACGGCTCAGTCGGATGACGCGGTCGAGGTGAAAGACGCTGACGCGCCGTCGATTTCCGGCATGGATGTTGTCGATTTCGGCAATGATGATGACGCCGGGGACAACGGCGATCATAGCTCGCGCGACGATCACGCCACGGATGATCACGATAACGAGGAGGATACGCAGGTTTCCAGCGATCCCTCTGATCGTGACGACGAGATCGAATCCATCGCCGACGAAGATGTCGCCGAGGAAATCCGCCAGCCGCGCAAACCGCGCGCACGCAAATACAAGATCCAGGAAGTGATCAAGGTTCGTCAGATCCTTTTGGTTCAGGTGGTCAAGGAAGAGCGTGGCAACAAGGGCGCGGCACTGACGACCTATCTGTCGCTTGCCGGTCGGTATTGCGTCCTGATGCCAAACACCGCGCGCGGTGGTGGCATTTCGCGCAAGATCACCAATGCGGTCGACCGCAAAAAGCTGAAAGAGATCGCCAACGAAATAGATGTGCCTGATGGCGCAGGTCTGATCATCCGCACAGCAGGCAGCCAGCGCACCAAGACCGAGATCAAGCGCGACTACGAATATTTGCAGCGCCTGTGGGAGCAGATACGCGAACTGACGCTGAAAAGCATAGCGCCCGCCAAGATCTACGAAGAAGGCGACCTGATCAAACGTTCGATCCGCGACCTTTACAACCGCGACATCGACGAGGTGTTTGTGGAAGGTGCCGAAGGATACCGGATCGCCAAGGACTTCATGAAAATGATCATGCCGTCCCATGCGGTCAACGTGAAGCAATACCGAGACACAATGCCGCTTTTCGCGCGCTTTCAGGTCGAAAGTTATCTGGCGGGGATGTTCAATCCGACTGTCCAGTTGAAATCCGGTGGCTACATTGTGATCGGTGTGACCGAGGCGCTTGTGGCGATCGACGTCAACTCTGGCCGGGCCACTAAAGAAGGCTCGATAGAGGAGACCGCGACCAAGACCAACCTGGAGGCCGCCGAAGAGGTGGCACGCCAGCTGCGCTTGCGCGACCTTGCCGGTCTGATCGTGATCGACTTTATCGACATGGAAGACCGCCGGAACAACGCCGCCGTTGAAAAGCGGTTCAAGGACAAGCTGAAGACCGACCGTGCCCGTATTCAGGTCGGCCGCATTTCCGGCTTTGGCCTGATGGAAATGTCGCGCCAGCGTCTGCGCCCCGGCATGATCGAGGCCACGACGCAGCCCTGCTCGGCGTGTCATGGCACCGGTTTGATCCGGTCCGACGATAACCTTGCGCTGAACATCATCCGCCAGTTGGAAGAGGAAGGCGTGCGCAAACGCTCGCGCGAGGTTCTGCTGAAGGCCCCCGTGGCCGTCGTAAACTTCCTGATGAACAACAAGCGCGAGCATATCGCCCAGATCGAGGCACGCTACGGCATGTCGGTGCGGGTCGAGGCGGACCCACATCTTATCAGCCCCGATTTCACGATTGAAAAGTTCAAGACCGCCACCCGTGTCGTGCCAGAGATTTCGGCACATATCGTGTCCGTCGACAGCTCTTTGATGGACGAGATCGACGAGGATATGGTCGAAGACGCGGTCGAAGTGGACGAGGCCGAAGCGGCAGAAGAGACCCCGGTCGAAGTTGCTGCCTCGCCTGTGGCTGCGACCGAGGAGGGTGACGCGCAGGCACCTAAAAAGCGCCGCCGTCGTCGGCGTCGCCGCAAGCCCGGCAATGGTCAGAACGGCGATCAGTCGGCCAATGGCGATCAGTCCGACGATGACAGCGACGAAGCCGAAGACGGTGCCGAAGAGGTAGCGGCGCAAACCTCTACACCCGAGGCGACGCCCGCTGCGGTAACCGAATCAGGGGAAACCCCGACAGGCGACGCCGTGGCGCAAGACGCGCCAGCCGCAAAGAAAACGGCCCGCCGGACCCGCTCGACTGCGTCCAAATCGTCGTCGTCCACAACCAAGGCCCCTGCGGCCAAGGCTCCGGCCAAACCGCGTGCGCCGTCCAAAGCGGCACTTGCAAAGGCGAAAGCAGCGGCCGAGGCCGAGGTAAATGCCGAAGCTGGAACCGAAGCGGTTGCCGCAACGGATGCTCCGGCACCCAAAAAGCGGGCAAGCCGCAGCAGGGCAACCAAGGCAAAGGCCCCTGTGGCAAGTGAGGCTGTGGCAAGTGAGGCTGTGGCAAGTGAGGCTGTGGCAATCATCGAGACTTCTGAAGCCCCTGCCGTTCCGGCCCCCGCACCCGTTGCCGTGACGCCAGAACGTGCAGAGCCGGCTGCAAAGCTGCTGGTGCCTGATACGGCGCCTGAGACGGTAACAGAGGCCCCGGTGCCCGAGCCACAGGAGCCCGCGTCCGCTGTCGAGCCTGAAAAGGTAGAAGACACCGGCCCGAAAAAGCGTGGCTGGTGGTCTTTGGGCCGCTAAGCGCACACACCGCATCGAAAAACGCCGGGCCAGTGGTCCGGCGTTTTTGTCTTTGCGGATGTCAGTTCAAGGGGCTGCATTCCCGGCGCAGACTGCCTAGCTCTTTTTGGTCCAAATATCCTCGCGCGAAGCGCAAAACCCGAGCGCCCGCGCAAGCGGACGCGAGACAGGAAACGTCGCGCAGAATGCGCGCCCTTCTGGTGAAAACGGATCAGCCCTTGCGGATCAGATAGATCTGTGTGCCATCGGCCTCGGAGTGCGACACCAATGTGTGCCCGGATTCCACGCAGAAATGCGGCACGTCGATGATCGCTGCGGGATCGTCGGCCTGCACGCGCAGAACCTGACCGCTGGTCATCGCCAGAAGCCGTTTACGTGCCTTCAGCACGGGCAAGGGGCACAGTAGCCCCAGCGCATCAAGATCATGATCCCATTCCATAAATTCTCAGATAGGCGCGATGTTACATCTTGTCCACGTCAATGTGACAACTCGCGGCGTGACGCGGCGCGCGCGGGGCGCTATGTGAAGGGAAAGGGGATGCCAATGGAACATTTGAGCCTGATCGACGCCAGTCTGCTGCCCGCGATGCTGATCGCACTTGTGGCGGGGCTTTTGTCGTTTCTCAGTCCCTGCGTCTTGCCGATTGTGCCGCCCTATCTGGCCTATATGGGCGGTATTTCCATGTCCGAGATGACCGGCACCGGCAGATCCGCGCGCTGGTCGACGATCACTGCGGCCCTGTTTTTCGTGCTTGGCCTGTCCACGGTGTTCCTGTTCCTTGGGTTCACGGCCTCGGCGTTCGGTATGTTCTTTCTACAAAACCAGGAACTGTTCTCGAAACTTTCCGGCCTTGTGGTCATCATCTTCGGCCTGCATTTTCTTGGCGTCTTTCGCATTCCGCTGCTGAATCAAGAGGCGCGGCTTGACGCCGGCGACAGGGGCGGCAGCGCCTTCGGGGCCTATGTGCTGGGTCTAGCCTTTGCGTTTGGCTGGACGCCCTGCATCGGTCCGCAGCTTGGCGCGATCCTGTCGCTGGCCGCATCCGAGGCGTCGATCGCGCGGGGCACGATGCTTTTGGCGGTCTATGCCGCAGGGCTTGGCATTCCGTTCCTGCTGGCCGCGATTTTCATCCAACGCTCGATGGGGGTGATGAACCGGATCAAGCCCTATCTGGGGCTGATCGAAAAGGCCATGGGCGCGCTTTTGGTGCTGGTGGGCGTGGCGCTGTTGACGGGGGCGTTCACCGCCTTTTCATGGTGGTTGCTGGAAACTTTTCCGGCGCTGAGCCAGCTTGGCTAATCAGGCTTAATTTCGTCGAAATCCTGCGCTAGACTGCGGCAAAGCGTGAAGGGCAGGGTATGAGTGACGGCAAGGGCAGGCAGGTGGCGCGGCGGCGGGTATTCTATATCCCCGGCTACGATCCCATTCATCCGCGCCGCTACCGCGAGCTTTACCGCTCCGAGGGACGCGCGCAGGCCGAAATTTCCGGCTATCATCTGCACCTTCGCCCGAAAACCACGGCAGGCCCTTACGGATGGCACGTCGGGGCTGAAATCGGTGGCGTCGACGTTCAGGCCGATGTCGAGGTTCTGGTCTGGTCCGATATCGTGCGCGGCTCTATGTCGAATTCCATTCCCGCGACCTATCTGCAACTTGTGCGCACTTCCTGGATCTATATCGCCACCGGCGCGTTGCGGCGGCTGATGTGGTTGCGCAAGGGGCCGATCATCGCGGCCCTCTACCCGATCGGGATGCTGATCCTGCAATTGTGTCTTGCCGTTGCGCTTGGCATCGCTGCGGGCCATGTGCTGTTTGCAGCGCTCGACACGCTTCTCGGGGGCGGTGCGGGTCTGCTTGCGGGTCTGGGCGCGTTCGCGTCTGGCGTGGGGGGCACCGTCGCTGTTTTGCGCTGGTTCCGCAAAAAAGATGGCAAATTTTTCGCCTATTACCTGATGCATGACTTCGCCTATTCCGCCTTTTACAAAGGTGCCAACCCGCCAGAGCTGGAGGCGCGCATGGCAGAATTCGCCGGTATCATCGCCACGGCGTTGACCTCTGACGTAGACGAGGTGCTGGTCGTCGGGCATTCGTCCGGCGCACATCTGGCGGTGTCGATCCTTGCCGACCTGATCCGGGCGGGCCGGGTGCCTGTGGACGGTCCCGCGCTGGGGTTTTTGTCCTTGGGGCAGGTGGTGCCGATGGTGTCATTCCTGCCGAAGGCCGACAGATTGCGGGGCGACCTTGCCTATCTCTCGGCCCGCCCGGAACTGGTTTGGGTCGATGTGACGGCACCGGGGGATGGCTGCGCCTTTGCGCTGTGCGATCCGGTGGCGGTGTCGGGCGTGGCACCCGCCGATCAGCGCTGGCCGCTGGTGGTCTCTGCCGCCTTCACCCAGTCGCTCAGTCCCGCGCGCTGGAAGGAGCTGCGCTGGCGGTTCTTCAGGCTGCATTTTCAGTATCTTTGCGCGTTTGACGCCCCCAAGGACTATGACTATTTCCAGATCACCGCAGGGCCGGTCACACTGGCCGATCGGTTTGCCGGTCGCGCGCCGTCAAAGTCGCGGATCGCACTGGCGGCCTCGCCCTATACCTCGGTTGCCGCATGATCCCGCCCAAGCCACTATCGCGCCCTGACCGCGTCTCGCTGTGGCGCTATGTGCGGCTGTTCCGGCAGGACATTCTATCGGCGCAACCGGCAAAGCTGTATCGCGCATGGATGGCCGAATTCCGCACACCGTTTTTCCGTAGCTATATGATCAACCAACCGGATCTGGTCCGTCTTGTGCTGAACGCGCGGCCCGATGATTTCCCGAAATCCGCGCGGATCGGCGAGGGGTTGCGGCCGCTTTTGGGTAATTCGGTGTTCCTGACCAATGGCGAAACCTGGAAGCGTCAGCGCCGGATCATTGACCCCGCTTTCGAGGGCGGGCGCATCCGCGACATCTTTCCCGCCATGTTCGCCGCCGGACAGGCCGCAGTTGCGCGGCTGGCCCCGCTGGCGGATGGTCAAGCGGTGGAGATCGAGGAGGAAACAAGTTTCGCCGCCGCCGACGTGATCTTTCGCACGCTGTTTTCCATTCCCATAACCGATCACATCGCGACGCAAGTTTTCACCCAGTTCCGCGATTATCAACGCACCCAGCCCATCCTGAATCTGGCCGCCTTTGTGCCAGTGCCGCGCTGGATGCCACGCTTTTTCAAATCGCGCACCAGGGTCACGGCGCGGGCCATTCGCGGGCTGATCACCAGGCTGACGACTGATCGGATGGCCGCAATCCGCGCGGGCACCGCCCCCGACGATCTGGCAACCAAGATCATGACCACGGCAGATCCTGAAACCGGCGAGACCTTCACCACTGGCGAAATGGTCGATCAGGTCGCGATTTTCTTTCTGGCGGGGCACGAGACCAGCGCAAGCGCGCTGGCATGGTCGCTGTATCTGCTGGCGATGCACCCGGATGTGCAGGATAAAGTCGCAGCGGAGGCCCTGCTTGTCGACTTTGAAAATCCTTCTTTTTCAATGATGTCCGGCCTGAAGTTCACGCGCGATGTGTTTCGAGAGGCGCTGCGCCTTTATCCGCCTGTGCCGATGATGGTCCGGCAAAGCACCTGCCCCGAAGTGTTCCGCGACAGGCCGGTCAAGCCCGGTGCGCAAGTGGTGATTTCGCCCTGGCACCTGCACCGGCACGCGCGGCTTTGGGATGATCCCGACGGGTTCGATCCGGGCCGGTTCGCCACCGAAAACGGCAAGCAATGCATGCGTGAGGCCTATATCCCGTTTTCCAGCGGCCCGCGCGTTTGCACCGGCGCGGGGTTTGCCATGGTCGAGGGGCCATTGTTGCTGGCGATGCTGGTGCGGGCCTATAGGTTCGAGCGGGTAGAGGGGCGCGATCCGGTTCCGGTGGCGCATCTGACCGTCCGCGCGAAGGACGGGATATGGCTAAGGGTCTTGCCTCGTTAGCACGCAAGAGCGTTCCGCGATGTGAAGCCAGCGCCGCAGGGTCAGGTCCGGTAATAGCGCAACACATATAGCCGGATCGCCGAGGCAAGGCCGGTCTCAACGTCGCGCGCTGCATCAATTTCGGCAGCCAATACATTGATCGCTTTGTCTTCTTCGGCTGCAAGTTCGCGGAAGGCTGACCAGAACTCATCTTCCAAAGACACAGAGGTGCGGTGCCCTTTGAGCGTCAGAGACCGCTTTTGCGGCCGCGTGCTCATTCCTCGTCCAGCTGGTGTTGATCCAGCATCGCGCTGGCCTTGGCGGTTTTGGTGGCCTCCAGCAGGCGTTCGGCCTTGGTGCGACCGAATCTGGCCGCATTCGCGTCGGCCTTTGCCTTATCCTCGGCCCGCGCGCGGGTTTTGCGCGCGCGGTTCAGGTTGATGGGCGTGGTCATTTACGCCTTGGGCCCGATCATGTTCTCGGGGCGCACCACGCGGTCGAAGGTTTCCGCATCGACGAACCCCAGCGCGATCGCCTCGTGCTTCAGGGTTGTGCCGTTCCTATGCGCGGTTTTGGCAACCTTGGTGGCGTTGTCATAGCCGATGGTGGGGGCAAGGGCGGTGACCAACATCAGCGACTCGTGCATCAGCTTTTCAATCCGCACGCGGTCGGCCTGTAGGCCCACAACCAGATTGTCGGTGAAGGCAACCGATGCATCACCCAAAAGCTGCATGGATTGCAAGACGTTATAGGCCATCATCGGCTTGTAGACGTTCAGTTCGAAATGCCCCTGAGAGCCTGCGAACCCGACAGCGGCGTCATTGCCAAAAACATGGGCGCAGACCTGCGTCAGCGCCTCGCACTGGGTCGGGTTGACCTTGCCGGGCATGATCGACGATCCGGGCTCGTTTTCCGGCAGGATCAGTTCGCCCAATCCGCAGCGCGGGCCAGAGCCAAGAAGGCGGATGTCATTGGCGATCTTGAACAGCGATGCCGCGACGGTTTTCAGTGCGCCGGACATTTCGACCATGGCGTCATGGGCGGCCAGCGCCTCGAATTTATTGGGGGCGGTGACAAAGGGCAGGCCGGTGATCGCGGCCATATGCGCTGCGACCGTCACATCCCAGCCGACGCGCGTGTTCAGGCCGGTGCCGACGGCGGTGCCGCCCTGCGCCAGCTCATAGATCGCGCCCAGGGCCGCCTTGACACGGCGGATGCCCATGGCAACCTGATGGGTATAGCCGGAAAACTCCTGGCTCAGGGTCAGCGGCGTCGCATCCTGCGTATGGGTGCGGCCGATCTTGATGATGCCGTCGAATGCCTCGACCTTGGCCTGTAGCGCTGCGTGCAGCTTTTCCAGACCGGGGATCAGCACATCATGCGCCGTCATTGCGGTGGCGATATGCATGGCGGTCGGGAAGGTGTCGTTCGACGACTGGCCCATGTTCACATGGTCGTTCGGGTGCACCGGCGTCTTGGAACCGATCACGCCGCCCAGCATTTCGATGGCGCGGTTCGAGATGACCTCGTTCGCGTTCATGTTGGACTGTGTGCCCGATCCGGTCTGCCAGACAACCAGTGGAAAGTTGTCGTCGAAGTCGCCATTGATCACTTCGCTTGCCGCCGCGATGATCGCCGCGCCCTTGTCCGCATCCAGATCGCCAGAGGCCATGTTGGCCTCGGCGCAGGCTTTCTTGATCACGCCAAGGGCCCGCACGATCGCGATGGGCTGCTTTTCCCAGCCGATGGGGAAGTTCAGGATAGAGCGTTGCGTCTGCGCGCCCCAGTATTTGTCGGCAGGCACGTCCAGCGGGCCAAAGCTATCGGTCTCGGTGCGGGTGTTGGTCATGTCACAGTCCTTCGGTATGCAATTGTATGCACGTTTAGCGGCAGGTGAGGGACAAGGCAATTGCCGCAACGGCGCAAGCGGCGGCGCAAAGGGCTATTTGCGGAATTTATCGAGGCTTACAACCTCGGCGGCGGCGGGGCGGTCCTGCGGAACATCCTCTGCCATCGGGGCATCGCCGTCCTCTGTCTCGTCATCCTCGTCGTCGTCGCTGACCTGTGTCTCGAACCGCAGACCGAACTCGACCGATGGGTCGACGAAGGTCTTGATCGCATCGTAGGGGATATACATCGGTTCCGGCGAATCGCCGAAGTTCAAAGTGATGGAAAATCCGTCGTCGGTGACATCCATCTTGTCGAACCAGTGCTGGATCACCACGGTCATTTCTTCGGGGTAACGATCGGACAGCCAGTCGGCGATTTCGACGTCAGGATGCATTGTGTCGAAGGTTATGAAAAAGTGATGATTTCCGGGCAGGCCGTTGGCTGCCACATCGGTCAACACCTGCTGAATCAGCCCGCGCATCGCGCGATGCATCAGATTTCCGTAATCAATGATGCGGGACATGGCCTGATCCTTTTAAACGAGTAACATCAGCATAAGGGATTCGAAGCCGAAGGGAAGAGCGTTGCGGGTGAAATCTGTCCCTTCTTAAAGCCACAGCAGGCCAGCGCCCGCAAGAGCCATCAAACCAAGAACCTTTGGCAGGCCGACATGAAGGCGCAACAGCAAAACCCCGGCGATAACTGCCAATGTGACAGCTTTCAGATCAACCGTGGCCGGATCGGGCAGCCACAGATGAACCGGACCCGCAGAGAATTGCGTTACACTGCCGAAAAAGACATGCAGCGCGAACCAGAGCGACAGGTTCAGAATGACCCCGACAACGGCGGCGGTGATCGCCTGCAAGGCTCCGGTCAGGCGGGGGCGGGTGGCGATCCAGTCGATGTAGGGGGCGCCTGCGAATATCCACAGGAAACAGGGGGCAAAGGTCACCCAAAGTGTCACACTGGCCGCAAGGATCGCGGTGCCAAGCCCGCCGGAGCCGAATCCCGCCATGAAGCCGACGAACTCTGTCACAAGGATCAGCGGGCCGGGGGTGGTTTCCGCCAGCCCCAGCCCGTCCATCATCTGCGCCGCGTCCAGCCAGCCGTAATCCCCCACGACCTCTTGCGCCATATAGGCCAGCACGGCATAGGCACCGCCAAAGGTCACCACCGCCAGTTTCGAGAAGAACAACGCGAGCTGCGTCAGGAATTCCGCGCCAGATAGCCACAACAGGACAACAGGTGCCCACCACAGGGCCAGGCCAGCTATAACCGTCCGCAGACTGCGTGCCAAACTGCGCGGGTTTATCATGGCAGGGGCTGCGCCTAGGGGGCCTTTGGCGCGGGCCGCGCCGTAAAGGGCGGCGCTTGCGATAATCAGGGGAAACGGCAGCGCCAGCGCAAAAATTCCGACAAAGGCCAATGCGGCGATGATCCATGCCGCGCGGGATTTCAGCGCCCGTCTGGATACTTTCAACAGCGCCTCGATCACGATGATCACCACCGTCGCCTTGACCCCCAGAAACAGGGCCGCAACAAGCGGTACACTGCCCAGATAGGCATAGGCCACCGACAGGGCCAGAACCACGCAAGCCCCCGGAACAATGAACAAAAGCCCTGCGATCAGCCCGCCGATGGTGCCGTGCAGCCGCCAGCCCGCATAGGTCGCAAGTTGCATTGCCTCGGGGCCGGGTAGCAACATGCAGAACGACAGCGCGTTCAGGAATTGCGCCTCGGTCAGCCAGGGCCGTTCGTCCACCAGTTCCTTGTGCATCAACGCGATTTGGGCGGCAGGCCCGCCGAACGACAACACCCCGATACGGGCAAAGACGCGGGTCATTTCGGGCAGGGTCGTCTTGGGCAGGGTCATGGCCGGATCTTTCGGTCTGCGGGCCAATCGTGGCCTTCCTCGAACCCGTCACGCGCCCAGGCGTATAGCGCGTCATATAGCGAAATGCCCGCGTCCAGTTGCATCAGGTCATCCTTGTACATTCGGGATAGCCCAACCGAAATCGCCAAAAGACCAGCGGATTGCGGGGTCAGCGCATGGTCGTCCGTGTCCGCACCGCGCACCACTTTGGCAAGGCGCAGCAAGGGGTCGGTTTCAAGGCCGAAATCCCGTAGCAGGGTGTCGAACGTACACAGTGGCCCGTCGTGGCTATGGGCGACCCCTTCGATGTCAAAGGGCGTCGCGTTGAACCGTGATGCGACATCAAGCACCTCGGTCGGTGCGACGAACAGGAACCGCGCTGCGGGGTCGATGAACCGGCGGATCAGCCACGGGCAGGCGATGCGGTCGATCTTGGGGCGGTGGCGTGTCACCCAAAGGGTGGTGCCGTCGATCCGCGCGGGCAGGGCGGCGGCGGGCACCAAAGGCCCTCCTGCGTCGCGCCATGCCAATACGCCACCTTCCAGCGTTTCCACAGTGATCCCGTCGCAGCGCAGCAGGGCAGCCGCCCCCTGGCTTAGTTTTTTGCCCTTTTGACAAATTACAACAGCACGTTTGCCGACAAGTTCGGGCGCAAGGCTGCGAATTTTGTCGTGGGCAACGCGCCGCGCGGTCGGGATGACGCGCGGATCTTCGGCAAAATCCTCGGGGGTGCAGACATCGATCAGAACCGGCGCATTGGACGTGCCGATCAGGCGCAGAAGTTGAGAGGGTGTAATTTCGTTCGGGCCAGCCATACGGCATCCTTCCTGATGTCAGGTCAAGGGATGCGAGACTTGGGCATGTCGCCTCACGGGGCGTTCGCGTGACCCCATGGCACAGGGATGCCGAATGCCGCGAAACATGTCAACTGAAAGAGGGGGAAAGTGCAGGTTTCTGTTGCCAGGTACCTGCGAACCCCGCCTTACGCTGCTAGGCGCAAGGGCTTAAGATTTCGATACCTCGAACTGCTTACGCAGCCAGAGCCATCGGAGCTTTGTTGTCATTTGCAACTAGCTTTTTCGGACCGATATCGGTGGTACCTCACCGAGACAAAGCATAACCCCTTTAGACGTTCGTCGATCCTATTTCGACCCCAACGGCCCCCAAATGAAGGGATGATTGGTGGAGTCGCCGGGTACCGCCCCCGGGTCCGATCCGCGTATTACGAGCGCGTTTATGTCCATAGTCGGTTGCCCGACACCTCTGATATAGAGTGTTGAGCGGCGAATTGAAGGGGTCAAATGTTTGCGGCGGTCAAAAAAGCTGCCAAAGCCGCCTCGACACCGAAATAGGTCAGCACCTTTGCCCGCGGCGGGGCGTCGAACGCGATGGATGTCAGCCGGCCCAGTGCCGCCCCCGCATAGGCCACGCCCGTCATCGCATAGGCCAGGGGCGCGCCTATGATCAGGCACCCGACCCCCAGCGCCACGAACAGACACCCGACAGAGGCGCGGACCTCGGACAGGCCCATTGTGGTCTTGCCCTGCCGCAGGTCCAGTGCGGCCATGGTGAACCGCGGTGCAAGCCAGCCGAAGGCCCCGAACCCGATGGTCAATAGCGCCGCCGCGATGTTGAGAATGTCGATCATGATGCGTCCCTGTCACCCGTGTTACCCGATGATAGGACGGCGCGGTCAAAAGGCAAAATCCGATGCCGGATATTTATATAAAGACGCATGATAAAACGGGTGCTAGCCTTCGGAGCGGGGGGATCACTATGACAATTTTCAAAAGCCATCTGGCCGATATCGCCATTTCCGACTGCTCGGTGACAGAACGGGTGTTCCGGACGCTGTCTCTGCATCCCGAGCGTGTCGTGCTGATCGAGGGCGCCTCGGGGCGCGAAGTGACGGCCGGCGCATTGATGGAAGATGTCAAACGTCTTGCGGGTGGCCTGACAGAGGCCGGGTTCGGCGCGGGCCATACGGTGGCGCTGATGGCCCCGAACATGCCCGAATATTGCACAGTGTTTCACGGGGTCGCCTGGGCGGGGGGGACGATCACAACGATCAATCCGGCCTATACCGCGACCGAAGTGCGCCACCAGTTGAACGATTCCGGGGCCGAGGTGCTGATCACGACCCCCGATTTCCTGGCCACGGCACAAGAGGCAATACAGGGAACGGGCGTGTCAGACATTGTGGTGATCGGGCAGGCCGGGGGCGCAGCGTCCCTGTCCGACTTGATGGGCACGGCGATTGAAACTCAGGTTCCCGTCGATCTGGACGAACATATCCTTGTGCTGCCCTATTCCTCTGGCACAACGGGGCTGCCCAAGGGGGTGATGCTCAGCCACCGGAACCTTGCCGTGAACATCGATCAAAGCCTTGAGGTGATTGGGGTTCAGGACGGCGAGACGACCGTCGCCTTTCTGCCGTTCTTTCATATCTACGGCATGAATGTGATGATGAACACGTTCCTGTCCGGCGGCGCGACCCTTGTCACGATGCCGCGGTTCGACCTCGAGGCGTTCCTGACCCTTTTGCAAAATCATAAGGTGCGGCAGCTTTGCGCCGTGCCGCCTGTGGCGCTTGCGATGGCGAAGCACCCCATGGTGGACCAGTTCGATTTGTCCGCGCTCGATGTGTTCATTTCTGCCGCCGCACCATTGGGGGCCGATCTGTCCAACGCCTGCGCCGCGCGGCTGAACTGCGCCACCATCCAGGGCTATGGCATGACCGAACTTAGCCCGGTGTCGCATTTCGTCAGCCATACGGCGACCCGCGCGGGGTCTGTCGGGCAATGTGCGCCCAATACCCTGTCGATGATTGTCGATGTCGAAACCGGCGCGCCACTTGGGGTGGGCGAAGAAGGCGAATTGTGGGTCAAGGGGCCGCAGGTGATGAAGGGTTACCTGAACAATGCCAAGGCCACCGCCGAGACCATCGACGCCGAGGGCTGGCTGCACACCGGAGACATCGCCCGGTTTGACGAAGACGGGTTCATGTTCATCTGCGACCGCCTGAAAGAACTGATCAAGGTCAAAGGCTTTCAGGTCGCGCCGGCAGAGGTAGAGGCCTATTTGCAGAGCCACCCCGATATTTCCGACGCCGCAGTGATCGGCGTGCCGGATGACGAGGCGGGTGAGGTGCCGATGGCCTTTGTCGTGCCGGCACCGGGGGCAAACGTTGATTTTGACTCGGTCCGGGCGTTTTTGCGGGAACGCCTGTCATCCTACAAGGTGCCAAAGGAATTTGTCCTTGTCGATGCGATCCCGAAATCCGCCTCGGGCAAGATCTTGCGGCGGTTGCTGCGGGACGGGCTGGCGGGGTAGCAACGGATAGGGCGAAGTGAGTATTTTTGGAACAAAGTGGGGGGCGGTTTTCCGAACATGGAAAAGGCGCCCTCTGTCCAAAGATGAAGGGCGCCTTTTTGTTTTATTAAGAGCGTCTTAGAAGCCTGCTTTGATCTTCTCAAAGGCCTCTGACTGACGCTCGCGCAGGCCCTCGGCCATGGGCAGCTGAGCCAGAACCGGTGTCGTCACAGTGCCAAGTCCGGCGGCGGTCAGTTCTTCTTCGGTCCGCTCGCCCATGGATTTGGCGTTCGAGTGGCCCCATCCCCCGTCCAGAAGCGGCTGGGTCGAGGACGGGTCAAGGAACGCGTTGATATAGTCGTAGGCCTTGTCCTCGCTTCCGTCACTGTCCTTGAGGTTGACATAGCCGCAGAGCCAGAGCGATGACCCTTCGGTCGCGTCACGCTGGAAGCCGATGGGAAACTCCATCTCTGTCATCGCCGGCAGCGTTTCGTTCCAGGCCCAGGCCACCAGAATTTCGCCCGAGGCGATCAGCTGGGACAATTCGCCGGGATCGGTCCAGTAGGTGCGAAGGTTCGGGTGAACCTCGCGCAGCCAGGCGGCGGCGGCGTTGAACTGCGCGTCGGTGGCCTGCGTCCAGTTGGTGGTTCCGGTGGCCAGATAGGCCAGGGCAAAGGCGTCGTCGACGTTGTCAGGCAGGGTCATCCGGCCTTCGTATTTCGGGTTCTTGAACACCTGAAGCGTCGCCACATCCTCGTCCGGCACCTCTTTGGTGTTGTAGGCGATCGCGGTCGAGCCGAAGTCGGTCGGAATGAAATAGACATCGGAGGTGGTCGCCGCCACGTCGGTGCCTGTCAGGTTGGCGTCGAGATTGCCGTATTCCGGGATCTTGGAGGTGTCCCAGGGTTCCAGAATGCCGGATTCGGTCCATTTGTTCACCGAACCTGCGCAGACATGGCTGACATCGGCCTTGAAGCCAGAGCGCAGCTTCTGAAACGCCTCGTCCTCGTCGCCGAAAAATGCAAAGCGCGGGCTGGCGCCGTTTTTTTCGATGTATTTGCTGTGAAAGGCCGGATCTTCGAACCCGGAATAATCGAAGACCAGCAGATCCGCGTCTTGCGCGATTGCCGATCCCGCGACCGTCATCAAGGCCGCTGTGCCCAAAAACTTGGCAAACATCTTCATCCTCATCCCTCCAAGGTATAGAAATCTAACGTCAAACGCTATGAGACGAGTTTGCCCCCCGCAAGGACAAAACAAAAGGTGACGTAACGACACATTCGAAGAATCTATTGTTACGTTAATTGTTTGGCGGCGCGGCGGGCAAGCACATCGCGGCCAAGCTCTGTCGTGTAATCGGCAAGGTGCTGAAGCGCGCTGTCCACAGCCATTGCGTTGCGCGATTCCAGCGCATCTGCCAGTGCGGTGTGCAGGTCCACGATGCGGGCGCGGCTGCGGGTGGTGAAGGTGATCATGTTCATCAGCGGCTGCATCGCCTCGACGGCCCCCGCCAGCTGATAGGACAGCACAGGGTTCCCCGCGCCATCGACAAGGGCGCGGTGCAGCGTGACGTCCGACGCACAAAAGCCTTCGTCGGACAGGCCGGGTTGCCCCTGACGGTGAATTTCGGCACGGATCGTGGCCAGATGATCGGCGGTGCGGCGTTGGGCCGACAAGGCGGCGCAGGCGCGTTCCAGTGTATAGCGGGCCTCGCAGGCGGTCTCGAAATCCACGTCGTTCATCGACAACAGCAGTGTCGAGGTGGTAATCTGCTGGCCGTAGGCGTCGGGGTAGGTCATTTTGTTGACAAAGGCGCCGCCTGTGGCTCCGCGCTGTGTGCGGATCAGGTTTTGGGCGGCAAGACGTTTCAGCGCCTCGCGGACGGTGGGGCGGGACACGCCGAAGTTCTCCGACATCTCTGCCTCGGAGGGAAGGCGCGCATCGACAATCAGCCGCCCCTCGATGATTGCATCGCGGATCGCGGCTGCGATTTGCGCCGATAGATCCCGGTCGGAGGTCAGTTTGGTTTCCATCTACAGGTTGGTCCCGAGGTAAATTTCATTTGTCAGACATTTAAAAGCATGCCAGACATATTGCTTAATGGATGTGGGGAAAGAATGCACGCAGGTCAACGGATAAGAGCGATGGGCGCGCCGCATTGGCTGCTTGTGTTCGCCGTGATCCTTGGGGCCTGGGGGCTGCTATATGCGATGTCCGTGCCCGCAGATTTGCGACGGGCGGGGGTGATCTATGGCCCTGATTTCTGGCTGGAGTTGTGCCGCGTCACGCCGGATGCTGCGGGGCTGGGGCGCCTGGCGATGATGTGGGCCGCGATGTCTGCCGCGATGATGGCGCCGACATTTCTGCCGGCGCTTGCCACCTATGACGACCTGACAGGCACCGGTGCCACAAACCAGCGCGGATTTTTCGGGCTGCTGGCGGGGTATATGATTGTCTGGCTCGGGTTTTCGGGGCTGGTCGCGGGGCTGCAACTTTGGCTGTTTTCCATCGGTTGGCTGACGCCGCTGGGGCAAAGCACGGTGCCGCTGTTTTCCGCCGCATTGCTGGCGGGGGCGGGTGCCTACCAGTTTTCACCGATGAAAGAGGCCTGCCTTTCCAAGTGCCGCCAACCGATCACATTCTTCATGCAATACTGGAAACCCGAGCCATGGAACGCGCTCGGGTTGGGATTGCGCCTTGGGGCGCTGTGCCTTGGGTGCTGCTGGGCGCTGATGGTTCTGGCCTTTGTGGGGGGCACGATGAACCTGTTGTGGATGGGGTTGGCGACGGTCCTGATGGTGGCCGAAAAGATGCCCGACATCGGCCGGTATATCACAAAACCGACTGGCGCGGCCCTGATCGTCGCCGCCTGTTGGGTCATAATGACAGCCGTCACCGGCTGAATTTCAAGGAGAGCAAGCATGGCCGAGACCAAGACACGCGCACCGGCAGACCGGTTGAAAACAAACACGAAGCTGGACAGCCGCCACCCGGCCGCCCCGAAAAGTGACGCGGGGCTGACCCCTTGGGCGATCAAGGGAGAACTGATCCTGAACTGCAACTGCACGGTGTTCTGCCCCTGCGTTGTCAGTCTTGGAAAACATGCGCCGACCGAAGGATATTGTCAGGCATGGGCCGGCATCCGGATCGACAGCGGCCAATACGGCGACGAAGACCTGTCGGGGTTGAACGTCGGGCTGGTGCTGGAAATTCCGGGCCTGATGGCGCGGGGAAACTGGAAGGCCGCAGCCTATATCGACGACCGCGCCAGCCATGCCGCCTACGAGGGGCTGATCAATATCTTCACCGGCAAGGCACGGGGCACGACCGGCCTGTTCAAGGTGCTGGTGTCAGAGTTTCTGGGGGCAGAGCGCGCGCCTGTGGTCTTTGAGACCGAGGGCAAAACCCGCCGCCTGATGGTCGGTAAGGTGATCCACGGCGAAGTGGTTCCCGTGGGCGGTGCCCGTAATGGCGAGGATATAGTGGTGACCAATACCCAATACTGGATGGGGCCGGATATTACCGTCGCCACCGCCACAAAGGGCCGCGTCCGCGCCCATGGCCGCGTTTGGGATTTTGACGGGCGCAGCGCCGAAATATGCCAGATCGACTGGCACGGACCGACATGATCACCCCAGAATATTGCCAAACGATGGCGCGTTATAATCGCTGGCAAAACAAAGGCTTGTTGAGCGCAGCTAATGTTCTGGATGAAGCTGCGTTAACAAGGGATTGCGGCGCGTTCTTCGGCTCTGTTGCGGCGACCTTCAGTCATCTGATGTGGGGCGACCATCTGTGGATGTCGCGCTTTGATGGCTGGGACGCGCCGCAGGTCGGGATTGCGGACAGTGTGCGCTATGTGCCGGACTGGGCCGACCTTCGGACCAGGCGCACAATCACCGACGCGCGGATTGTCCGCTGGGCCGATGCGCTGCGCGCGGGCGACCTTGCGGGGGATATGACGTGGTTTTCCGGCGCGCTGAACCGCGAAGTCACGCGGCCAAAGGCGTTGCTGATCGCGCATTTCTTCAACCACCAGACGCATCATCGCGGCCAGATCCACGCGATGCTGACCGCCGCAGGGGCGACCCCGACGGATACGGATTTGTTCATCATGCCAGAGGATGCTTGAATGGCTTTGATTTCTGCCTCTCGCCGCTTGCGCCGCACCCCGTTTTCCGACGGGGTCGAGGCTGCAGGTGTCAAAGGGTATACCGTTTATAATCATATGCTTCTGCCGACGGTCTTTGCCTCTGTGCAAGAGGATTACAGGCATCTGAAAGACCATGTTCAGGTCTGGGATGTTGCCTGCGAACGGCAGATCGAGGTGCGCGGCCCCGATGCGGCGCGTCTGATGCAAATGCTGACGCCGCGCGATTTGCGGGGGATGCTGGCAGGGCAATGTTATTATTTGCCGATCGTCGATGAAACCGGCGGAATGCTGAACGATCCGGTGGCGGTGAAACTGTCGGAGGACCGGTACTGGATTTCGATTGCCGATAGTGATTTATTGTTTTGGGTCAAAGGTATAGCCTATGGTTATCGGCTGGATGTTCTGGTGGATGAACCCGATGTCTCGCCTTTGGGGGTTCAGGGGCCGAAGGCCGATGATCTGATGGCGCGGGTCTTTGGCGAGGCTGTCCGCAAGGTGAAATTCTTCCGCTTCGGGCATTTCGACTTTCAGGGGCGCGATATGGTGATTGCCCGGTCCGGCTATTCAAAGCAGGGCGGATTCGAGATTTACGTCGAGGGCGGCGATATCGGCATGCCGCTGTGGAACGCGCTGTTCGAGGCGGGCCGGGATCTGGGCGTGCGGGCAGGCTGCCCCAATCTGATAGAGCGGATAGAGGGCGGGTTGTTGTCTTATGGCAATGACATGACCCGCGATAACACGCCACATGAGGCCGGTTTGGGCCGGTTCTGTTCGACACAGGTCGCCATTGGCTGCGTCGGGCGCGATGCCCTGCTGCGCGTCGCCAAGGAGGGGCCGGTCAAGCAGATCCGCCCGATCGCGATCCATGGCGATGCCGTTGCGCCCTGTGATAGGTCATGGCCCGTGGTCGCGGACGGCAAAACCGTGGGGCAGGTGACATCGGCCGCATGGTCGCCCGATTTCGGGACGAATGTCGCAATAGGGATGGTCAAGATGACCCATTGGGACGCGGGAACAGAGGTGGTCGTGACCACGCCCGACGGGCCGCGCAGGGCAACCGTGCAGGAAAATTTCTGGATTTAGGAGAGAGTGATGACCTTTAACGCATTGATTGTCGACAAGGACGAGGACGGGAAAACCAGCGCCTCTGTCCAGCAGATCACCTTGGCGGATCTGCCAGAGGCAGAGGTGACAGTGGCGGTTGACTACTCGACCGTCAATTACAAGGACGGTCTGTGCGTCGGGCCGGGCGGTGGCCTTGTGCGGGCCTATCCGCATGTGCCGGGCATCGATTTCGCCGGCACGGTCGAGACGTCATCGGATCCACGCTACAAGGCGGGCGACAAGGTTGTGCTGACGGGATGGCGCGTGGGCGAGGCGCATTGGGGCGGATACAGCCAGAAGGCGCGGGTCAAGGCGGACTGGCTGGTGCCGCTGCCCGGGGGGCTGACCACACGACAGGCGATGGCTGTGGGCACGGCGGGCTTTACCGCGATGCTTGCGGTGATGGCGCTGGAGGATCACGGGCTGATACCGGGCCACGGCCCGGTTCTGGTAACGGGGGCTGCGGGTGGCGTCGGATCGGTGGCGACGGCCATTCTGGCGCATCTGAGATACGAGGTTGCAGCGGTGACGGGGCGCCCCGAAACGGCGGAGTATCTGACATCGCTGGGTGCGGCGCGGATCGTCGCCCGCGAAGAGCTGAACGAGACCGTCAAGCGCCCGCTTGAGGGCGAGACATGGGCGGGCTGTGTCGATGCGGTGGGGGGCGCCATGCTGGCGCGCGTGCTGGGGCAGATGAAATACGGAACCAGTGTCGCGGCCGTGGGGCTTGCGGGGGGGGCGGGTTTGCCCGCGACGGTGATCCCGTTTTTGTTGCGCGGCGTGAACCTGTTGGGCATCGACAGCGTCCTGTGCCCCTATGCCAAGCGTCTGCGCGCCTGGGAACGGATCGCGAAAGACCTGCCGATGGACAAGCTGGAGGCCATGGTGCAACCCGCGACCCTGGCCGATCTGCCGCATCTGGGGGCCGACATTCTGAAAGGCCAGATCAAAGGGCGCGTTGTTGTCGACGTGAATGCCTGATCGGGGCTACCGGATTTTGGATATTTAAGGAACAAAGAAGCCGGAAATGGCCGCGGGCCGATGCGGGAACTCTGGCGGTTTTTATGCGCTGCGCCCGGTCGTCGGTGGCGGTGCCCTTGAAAAGAGCGTTTTGCGCCGCAGTTCAATGCATTGCATCTGCTGGGGGCAGGTGGGTGACTTGATCGCGGCGCTGGACCGCGTGTTGTGAAGATGCCTGGAGAAGGGATTGTTGTGGCTGGATTATCGCCCGTTTTGATGTGGTTCCGGCGCGATTTGCGTCTTTCGGACCATCCTGCGCTTGTGGCGGCTGTCGCGACGGGCAGGCCGGTTATTCCGGTGTTCATCCATGACGAGGTGGTGGAAAGCCACGGGGCGGCGCCGAAGTGGCGGCTTGGTCTTGGGGTGGCGGACTTTGCGCGCAGCCTTGAGGCGCTTGGCAGCCGGTTGATCCTGCGGCGCGGGCCTGCGTTGCAGGTCTTGCAGGCGCTGGTGGCCGAGACGGGCGCGGGGGCCGTCTATTGGTCGCGGCTGTATGATCCGGCGTCAAAGGCCCGCGATACGGGGGTGAAAGCCGCGCTGAAAGCGGCGGGGGTAGAGGCGCAGAGTTTCCACGGGCATCTGCTGTTCGAGCCATGGACGGTCGAGACGAAAACCGGTGGGTTCTACAAGGTCTACACGCCGCTGTGGAACACGGTGAAAACCCGCGATGTGCCCGCGCCGATGACTGCGCCCAAGGCGCTGGCCGCGCCGGACATCTGGCCTGTCAGCGACGGTCTGGACGGCTGGCAGATGGGCCGCGCGATGCGGCGCGGGGCCGAGATTGTCGCGCAGCATGTGCATGTGGGGGAATTGGCCGCGCAGGACAGATTGGCGCTGTTTCTGGACGAACGTGTCGGGACTTACGTCAAGAACCGCGATCTGCCCTCGGTCAGGGGCACATCCGGCCTGTCGGAAAACCTGACCTATGGCGAGATCAGCCCGCGCACCGCCTGGCATGGCGGGCAGAGGGCCTTGCATGAGGGCGACGCCGACGCAGAGGTGTTCCTGAAAGAGCTGGTCTGGCGCGAGTTTGCCTATCATCTGATGCACCACACGCCGCATATCCTGACCGACAACTGGCGGCCCGAATGGGCAGGGTTCCCGTGGCGCGGCGACAACACCCAGGCGCAGGCGTGGCGGCAGGGGCGCACAGGCGTAGAGTTCGTCGATGCCGCGATGCGCGAGATGTATGTGACCGGCTCGATGCACAACCGGGGCCGGATGATTGCGGCCTGCTATCTGACCAAGCATCTGATGACCGACTGGAAGGTCGGATTACAGTGGTTCGAGGACTGTCTGATCGACTGGGATCCGGCGGCGAACGCCATGGGGTGGCAATGGTCGGCGGGGTCCGGCCCGGATGCCGCGCCCTATTTCAGGGTGTTCAACCCCGACACCCAGTTGGACAAGTTCGACAAATCCCGCGCCTATGCAAAGGCCTGGATCGCCGAGGGCCAGAAAATTCCTTCTGCCACGGCACTGGACTATTTCAACGCGGTTCCTAAGTCGTGGGATCTGTCCGCCGCAGACAGATACCCAAGCCCGATCGTTCCACTGGACGAAGGGCGCAAACGGGCGCTTGACGCCTATCAGAACCGCGGCTTCTAGCCGGATAAATGAGCAAAGTCATTGTCTTGAGGGGATTTCTCCCTTTAGATTGTGACAGTATGCAGGGAGACGGGATGACTATTCTGACATCCACAAAGGGGCAGACCGGTCTGCCGCGCTATTTTTCGAACGTGTTCGACGTGGCGTCGAACATGGAAAACGGGCGGCTGGACATGCGCCTGCCCGATGGCCGCGTGTTTCGTGCCGAGGGGCGCAATCCCGGCCCCGTGGCAGAGCTGATTATCCTTAACCCCGAGATATTCGCGCGTTTGATCCGCGAGGGCGATCTGGGCTTTTGCGAGGCCTATATGGAGGGTGGATGGTGGGATACGCCCGACCTTCAGGCGTTCATGGACCTGATCCACGCGGATAACGACGATATGTATGACGGTTTTCCGGGCATGGGGCTGGTGCGTTTTTACGAGCGGCTGCGGTTCTGGTGGCAGTCCAATTCGAAACGGCAGGCGAAAAAGAACATCAGCTATCACTACGATCTGGGGAATGATTTCTACGGGCTTTGGCTGGACGGGACGATGACCTATTCGTCCGCCAGATTCGACACCGGACAGGAAAGCACCGAGGCCGCGCAGATCCTGAAATACGCCAGCATGGTCGATCAGATGGGCGTGCAGGCGGGTGATCATATTCTGGAAATCGGCTGCGGTTGGGGCGGTTTTGCCGAATACGCCGCAAAGGAACGCGGGCTTCGGGTGACCTGCCTGACCATCAGCCAGCAGCAGCACGACTATGCCGTGGCGCGGATTGCCAAGGCAGGGCTGTCGGACCGTGTGACTATTAAGATGCAGGACTACCGCGACGAAAAGGGTCTGTATGACGGGATTGCCAGCATCGAGATGTTCGAGGCGGTCGGAGAAAAATACTGGCCGGTCTATTTCGACACCCTGCGGGCGCGGCTGAAACCGGGAAAGAATGCCACCCTGCAAATCATCACCGTGCAGGACGCGCGCTGGGAGGTTTACAAGCGCGGCCCTGATTTCATTCAGAAATACATCTTTCCGGGGGGGATGCTGCCCAGCCCCAAGGCGCTGGTGGCAGAGGTTGAAAAGGCCGGGTTGCGGGTGCGCGGGTCGATCGAGTTCGGCGAGAGCTATTCGATCACGCTGCGCCGCTGGTGCGACACGTTCAACGAAAAGTGGGATCAGATCAGGGACATGGGCTTTGACGACCGGTTTCGCAGAATGTGGAATTTCTATCTGACCTCTTGCGCCGCGACCTTTCACAGCGGAAACTGTGATGTAACGCAAATAACGGTAACAAAGCCAAACTGATGCCAACCGCACCCCGTCTGATCGCCGCTGTCTGTCTTGCCTTCCTTGGCTGGTTCGTATCCGGCATGATCATTCCCTTGTTGCCCGATGGCACCAAGATCGGGATGTTCGTCTGGGTCAATACGGTCATCGGCGTGCTGGTCGGCTGGAAGATCATGGGGGCGCGTGTCGGGGCGGGCGGCAGGTCCGGTTTCGGGCTTGGCATGACCGGCATGGCGGCCCTGGTGTTCTGGGGGCTTCTGATCCACTCCCTGGTGGAAATGATCTATCAGTCGATGAAAATGAAATACGATGGGCCGATGGATGCGCTGGTCGGGATGATCGATATCTCCGTCGGATTTGCGGGGGTCATGGCCACCCCCGCAGTGATCGGCACCCTTCTGGTGGGTGGTTTTCTGGCGGGTTGGCTGACCGAATGGTCGGGAAGACGCTGGTCCTGAAGTCATGAAAAACCTGTTTTTCTACGGAACGCTTCGGTATCGGCCGTTGCTTGATCTTGTCTTGGGGGACGCGGGCGCCGCGCTGACGCTGACGCCCGCCACGCTGGACGATCACGCGGTCTATTGGGCCTCCGGTCAGTGCTTTCCGATGATCGTGCCCGCGCAGGGCGCGGTTGCACAGGGGCTTTTGGCCGAGGGTCTGACCGACGCGGCCATCGCGCGGTTGAATTTCTACGAGGGCGGTTTCGCCTATGACCTGCATGATTTGCAGGTGGGCGCAGGGGCGCGCACCGTCACCGCCGGTGTCTATATCCCGCAAGACGGGCATTGGACGGCGGGCCCCCTTTGGTCATTGACCGACTGGGCGACCCTATGGGGCGCGTTGACCCGATACGCCGCCACAGAGGTCATGAGCTATTACGGAACCAGACCACCCGAGGATGTGGCCCGCATGTTCCCGATGATCCGGTCCCGTGCAGCCAGCCGTGTGCGCGCCGAAACCGCGCCGATGGTGCGCGTACCGCCCCAGACCGCCACCGATGTCGAGGTTCTGGACATCACGCGCGGGCATGTGTCGTTCTTTGCGACCGACGAATATCTGCTGCGCCACAAGACCATCGCGGGGGACACGACACCGCCTTTGCTGCGCACGGTCTTTGTGCATGTCGATGCGGTGATCGTGCTGCCCTACGACCCGCTGCGCGACCGCGTCTTGCTGGTCGAACAGTTCCGCCTTGGCCCCTTCGCGCGGGGCGACGCGGATTGCTGGATGCTGGAGGCCGTCGCGGGAATGGTGGACGCAGGCGAGACGCCGGAAGAGGCCGCCATGCGAGAGATGCACGAAGAGGCCGGTGTCACGCCGCTTCGCCTGATCCGGCACGCCGCCTGCTATCCGACGCCCGGCGCGGATACCGAATTCCATACGCATTACATCGCGATCTGCGATTTGCCCGACGGGCACCACAGCGCAGGCGGACTGGACAGCGAACACGAGGATCTGCGCCTGCATGTTTTGTCCTTCGATGCCTTGATGGATATGCTGGCGCAAGGCATGCTCAGAAATGCGCCGCTGATCCTTGCGGTGCAGGCGCTTGCACGGATGCGTGACCCGTTGCGGCTGGATGCTTGAGTTCGGCCCCGCCGCCGCCTAAACAAGACGAAAGAATTCGAAAGGGCCCGCAGATCATGACCTATAAAAACCTCGCTGACGCCATTGGCCACACACCGCTGATCCGCCTGAACAAGGCCAGCGACGAGACCGGATGCGAGATTCTGGGCAAGGCCGAGTTCCTGAACCCCGGCCAGTCGGTCAAGGACCGCGCGGCGCTTTTCATCATCCGCGACGCGGTCGCCCGCGGGCAGCTGAAACCGGGCGGCACCATTGTCGAAGGGACGGCGGGGAACACCGGCATCGGTCTGGCGCTTGTCGGCGCGTCGATGGGGTTCAAAACGGTTATCGTCATTCCCGAAACCCAAAGTCAGGAAAAGAAGGACATGCTGCGCCTTGCCGGGGCCGAACTGGTTCAGGTGCCCGCAGCGCCCTATAAAAACCCCAACAACTATGTGCGCTATTCGGAACGGCTGGCGAAAAAACTTGCCCTGACCGAACCCAACGGCGCGATCTGGGCAAACCAGTTCGACAATGTCGCGAACCGTCAGGCGCATGTGGAAACCACCGGCCCCGAGATATGGGAACAGACCGACGGCAAGGTCGACGGCTTTATCTGCTCTGTCGGTTCGGGCGGCACTTTGGCCGGTGTGGCAGAGGCGCTGCGGGCGAAATCGGACACCGTCAAGATCGGTCTGGCCGATCCCGAAGGGGCCGCACTTTATCATTATTATGCCGATGGAGAGTTGAAATCCGAAGGAACGTCGATCACTGAGGGCATCGGGCAGGGGCGTATCACCGCCAACCTTGAAGGGCTGACCGTCGATTACCCCTATATGATCCCCGACGCAGAGGCGCTGCCGATTGTGTTTGATCTGCTCGAGGACGAGGGGCTGGTGCTGGGCGGGTCTTCGGGCATCAACATCGCCGGAGCCATTCGCATGGCGCGGGACATGGGGCCGGGCCATACGATTGTGACGATCCTGTGCGACTACGGCTCGCGTTATCAGTCAAAGCTGTTCAATCCCGAATTCCTGAGGGAAAAGGGCCTGCCGGTGCCTCAATGGCTGGACGCGGAACCCCGCCATATCCCAGCCGTTTTCGAGAACTGATGGGACTCCTGCGGCTTCTTCTGGTCTGTGCCCTTGCTGTTTTCACAATGGCAGGGGCGGGCGGAATTCCCGGCGCCTATGCGCAGGAGCAGGAGCTGCCGAATTATACCGAATGGCAGAAATACGCGGCAGCCGCCGAGAAGACGATTGTAAGCGGCACGGCATCGAATGGCGAACTGGAGGTGCTTCGGGCGGAAATCGCCAAGTGGCGCGAAAAGTTTCTGGCGGCGGAAAAGACCAACGCCGACCGCATCGCGACCCTGAAATCACAGATCGCGGCCTTGGGGGCGGTGCCTGCTGAAGGCCCCACCGAAACACCGGACATCGCGGCGCGGCGCAAGGACCTGAACGAACAGCTTGCGCGGTTGCAGGAACCGGTCATTGCCGCCGACGAGGCCTATACGCAGGCAAACGGCATGATCGGCGAGATCGACAGGATCATTCGCGAACGGCAGGCGACAGAGCTGTTGCAGCTTGGGCCGTCGCCGTTATCGCCCTCGGGCTGGACCGAAGCCGCCGTTGCATTGGCAAGTTCCGTCACGATCATGACCGAAGAGGTTGTCGAGGCGCTGGAAAGCCCCGCCAAGCAAACCGATTTCCGAGACACTTTGCCAAAGACGCTGGGCTATCTGCTGATCGCGCTGATCCTTTTGTTGCGCAGCCGCAAGTGGATGGAAAACCTGTCGATGCGGATGATGGCGCGGGACACGTCCAGTGGCCATAGCGTGTCCGGTTTCTTTCTGTCGCTGGGGCAAATCGTGGTTCCGATGGTCGGTGTCTATGCTTTGGTCAGCGCGGTCCGGACCACGGATCTGTTCGGCAATCAAAGCGAGGCGGTTCTTAAAATCCTGCCGGTCGCCAGTTTCGCCGTGCTTCTGGCGCGGTGGTTGGGCGGGCAGGTCTTTGCAAAGGGCGACGGGCGCGCAGCGCTTCTGACGCTGCCGCGCGAGAACCGTAAGGAGGGGCGGCTTTACGCCTCGTTGATTGGTGTTCTGATCGGCACCAGCATGATTGCGCAACGCATGTTGCCAGAGGGTATTTCCGAGGCCGCGACCGTTGTCGTGAACTTTCCCTTCCTTGTCCTTGTCGGGTTGATGCTGTTCCGCATCGGGCAATTGATGCGGTCGTATTCGCGCGGAGACACCGACGCAAACGCGGACCAGCCCTATCGCAACAAGCTGATCAGCGGTCTGGGGCAGGCGGTCATGGCTGTCGGCATCGGCGGGCCATTGCTGGCGGCGATCGGGTATTACACGGCGGCGACCTCTATGGTGGTGCCGACGGTGACGACGCTGGCGATGATTGCCATTCTGGCGCTGTTGCAGCGGATGCTGGTGGATCTTTACGGGATCATCACGCGCCGGACGGACAATGTCGCGGACTCGCTGGTGCCGTTCCTGATCGGGTTCGTTCTGATCCTTGTGGCCTTTCCCCTGTTCGCGTTGATCTGGGGCGCAAGGGTGGCCGACCTGACAGAGGTCTGGACCCGGTTCCGCGAGGGATTCACCTTTGGCCAGACGCGGATTTCGCCGACGGATTTCATCACTTTCGCCGCAGTTTTTGCCTTTGGCTATACGCTGACCCGCTTTGTTCAGGGCGTCCTGCGCACCACGGTTCTGCCCAAGACCCAAATCGACACCGGCGGGCGCAACGCCATCGTGTCGGGGACCGGGTATATCGGGATATTCGCCGCCGCGCTGATGGCGATTACGACCGCCGGCATCGACCTGTCGTCGCTTGCGATTGTCGCGGGTGCGCTGTCGGTCGGTATCGGGTTCGGCCTTCAGAATATCGTTTCGAATTTTGTGTCGGGCATCATCCTCTTGATCGAGCGGCCGATTTCCGAAGGGGACTGGATCGAGGTTGGCGGCCAGATGGGCTATGTGCGTGACATTTCTGTCCGCTCGACGCGGATCGAGACGTTTGACCGCACCGACGTGATCGTGCCCAACGCCGATCTTGTGTCCGGCGTGGTCACCAACTGGACGCGCGGAAACCTGACGGGCCGTGCGATAATTCCCGTGGGCGTGGCTTACGGGACCGACACCAAAAAAGTCGAGGCCATCCTGCGCGACATCATCGAGGCGCATCCGATGGTGTCCCTCAACCCGCCACCCAATGTGTTTTTCATCGCCTTTGGCGCGGATTCCCTGAACTTCGAAATCCGCGCGATCCTGCGGGACGTGAATTGGATCGTCGCCGTGAAATCCGACATAAACCACGAGATCGCGGCGCGGTTCGCGGCCGAGGGGATCGAGATACCATTCGCGCAGCGCGACATCTGGATCCGCAACCCCGAGGCTTTGACCGGCACGCCGAAAAAGGATGTTGCCGAATGACAGAGCCGCTGTTCCGCGCCGATGCCTACCTCAAATCCGCCGACGCCAAAGTGCTTGCCCTGACGCAAGAGGGCGGCGTGGTGCTCGACCGTTCGATCTTTTACCCGACGGGGGGTGGCCAGCCCGGCGACAGCGGCACGTTGACCTGGGCGGGCGGGCGGTTGGAAATCGCGACGACGATCAAGGGCGAGGGCGCGCAGATCATCCTCGTCCCCGGAGAGCCCGCAGCCCTGCCGCAGGTTGGCACAACCGTCAGGCAGAACCTGGATTGGGACCGGCGCTATCGCCTGATGCGCGTCCATACCGCGCTGCATCTGCTGTCCGTGGTGATTCCCCTTCCGGTGTCGGGCGGATCTATCGGAACCGAAAAGGGCAGGCTTGATTTTGACATGCCCGACGCGCCCGAAGACAAGGATGCGCTGGAGGCCGCGTTGAACGACCTGATCGACCGCGATCTGGCCGTGACGGATGACTGGATCACCGACGCAGAGCTTCTGGCCGACCCGTCGATCGTCAAGACGATGTCGGTCATGCCGCCAACGGGGCAAGGCCGCGTGCGGCTTGTGCGGATCGGATTTGGCAAGGGCCAGATCGACCTTCAGCCCTGCGGCGGCACCCATGTCGCGCGCACCTCGGAAATAGGCCGGGTGATGCTGGGGAAGGTCGAAAAGAAGGGCCGGCAGAACCGTCGTGTCAGTTTGATCCTGGACAACTAGGAAAAGTGCAATCGACCCCTTGCAAGCGACTGGAATTCAAGGGTAGAACGCGCCCAACGGACAGGTGGCCGAGTGGTCGAAGGCGCACGCCTGGAAAGTGTGTAGGCGGGGAACCGTCTCCAGGGTTCGAATCCCTGTCTGTCCGCCACTTCACCCAGATCAAAAATTACTTAATAGTTTGTTTTAAATAGATATTTCATATTTTTTGGACCGAACATCTTGCGATCTTGCAGTTTTTGCGATACATTTTGCTATACAAATTGCATTACATACCGCTTGTGTGGATACGAGAAGACGTGCAAGTCTTGGCGTTAGAAAAGCGATTGAGCGAAGCGAGAAAGTTTGATGATAAAGCCACGGGGCAAAATCCTTTACTTTTATAAGCGTGTTCCCAAACGCTATGAGGCTGTGGAAGACCGAAAATTTGTATGGGTCAGCATGAAGACGGACTCCCCGGCGCTTGCCAAAAGCAAGGGACACGCGGTTTGGGAGCAGATGATCGAGGGCTGGGAAGCCAAGCTTGCAGGCGATACGAGTGATGCGGAAACCCGCTTTGAGGCGGCACGCAATTTAGCTAAAATCCGCGGCTTTCGGTATCTGGATGCTGCGGCCGTTGCGAAACTCCCCCTGGAGCAGTTGCTGCAACGCACTGATGCAATTCCGGTAAAAAATGGACGTATCGACCTCAAAGTGGCCAAAGCGCTCCTTGGAGGCGCGGGGCAGCCTGTGATTACGGTTTCGCGGGCGCTTGATCTGTTCTGGACGCTGGCTAGCGACAAGACGCTCGGAAAATCTCCGGACCAGCTGCGCCGTTGGACGAACCCGTTCGTCAAGGCAGTCAATAATTTCGTTAATGTTATCGGCGACAAACCAATCGGTGAGATCAGCGGTGACGACATGCTTGATTTCAGGCAATGGTGGTTGGAGCGCCTGGAGGTCGAAGGCCTGACGCCCAACTCGGCCAACAAGGATCTTGTCCATTTCGGAACTGTTCTGAAAACCGTCAACAACTTGAAGCGCCTCGGCCTGATGCTTCCGTTGTCCGGACTTTCGGTTAAGGAAGCTGAAGCGAAGCAGAGACCACCGTTTTCGACGAATTGGATCAGGGACAAGCTTCTGGCGCCCCGCGCGCTTGATGGTCTCAATTCCGAGGCCCGCTGTATCCTGCTCGGAATGATTAATACCGGTTATCGACCGAGTGAAGGGGCCGCGCTGCGAGCTGCGCAAATCCGGCTCGACACAAACGTGCCCCATATTTCGATCGAACCAATTGGGCGCCAACTCAAGAGCGCGAATGCTCGACGGGTAATTCCGTTGGTTGGGGTTAGTCTCGAGGCGTTTGTCGCCTTTCCTGACGGCTTCCCTAGATATGCAGTCAATTCCGCAGGATTGTCGGCAACGGTGAACAAATTCCTTCGCGAGAACGGATTGATGGAGACGCCAGCGCATACCCTTTATTCGTTACGCCACAGTTTTGAGGACCGGATGCTGGAGGCCAAGATTGATGAGCGGATCAGATGCGATGTGTTTGGCCACAGCCTTCAGCGAGAGCGGTATGGCAAGGGGGCGTCCCTGCAGCATCTGCATGAGGTGTTTCAAGCTCTGGCATTGTGAAGGGCCGCGATTGAGCGCGCACGGCTCAAGTCGTCATCCATCGTTTTTGTTGCTGCTATTTCTGCCTCGAGCCTGATGAAAACAGGCATGTAGACCTCATCTTCAAGCACCAGCTTGGCGACCTTGGCAATGGCAATTCGCAGTCGTTCCGGATCAGATTTCGCCATTGGTGTGCCGCCTTGTTCTGTTGACACAGTTCCTTATAGCAAGAATTTCGAGGGATGCGTGTTTTTGACGCAAATTAATTTAAAAATCTGTCAGAAGCCGGAAAACCTGATTGTGCTATGCCGATTTTAAGGTGGTATAGCCGACGTAGAAAACAGGAGAAAGCAATGCGCAGAGACATCTTTGTCGCGCTGGCGATCATAGTGCTGGGAGCCGTATTGGGTGCTGAACCTGCAACGGCGGCCTCGCTCGGACGCTACGAGGTCTTTGGCGTCGAGGGCGATGACATGCTGAAAATGCGCGCGGGCCCCGGAATCGGCTATATTGTGATCGTTGGTCTTCCGAACGGAACAGTCTTACGCGTGCGCAGCTGCGAGCAGACCGGTGGCACCCGCTGGTGCAGCGTTTCGTTAGATCGGGCGCGTGGGCTTAAGGGATACGTCTCCTGGGCATACCTGCGCAAAATGTAAAGCAGCGACCATGAAAACCGTAAGTTTGGCACTGCCCGGTCGATAGGTTTAACAGTAGGCACCTGCTCGGCCCGATCGGGAATATCCCGACAGCCGAGTCAGAACAGAACTACTATCCACAGCGCGACGTGCTCGATATGGTCTCGTGAAATGAAGCTATTGGTCTCCGCCAAACTTGGGGCGATCGAGCCGCCAGGACTGTGAAATTCCATAATCTGAAAAGCTGAAAGACCCACCGCATCCTCTCCGAATTCCAGTTAGGCTGACCCGAATGTCAAACCCGATTCCTCATCAAGCTTTGCGAAGCTTCGCCTCAAACTGCTATCAGGCAATGGGAGTGAATGCCCTGGCCGCAGATCTGCTGGCCGATACGCTTGTGCAGGCCGATCTCTGGGGGCATCAGTCTCACGGTGTAATGCGGCTTTTCTGGTATGCCGCGCGGCTGCAAAGTGGCGCGATGAATGGCAATGCTGTTCCCGTGGAAGACGGGGGGTTTGGGGCCATCGCGACTATGGATGGTCAGGGCGGTTTGGGGCAGGTGGTGGCGAAAGCTGCCATGACAAAAGCCATCGCTTTGTCGAAGACTCATGGGCTAGGTGCTGTGGCTGTCCGCAATTCCGGGCATTTCGGCACCGTCATGTATTTCACCAGGATGGCCGCGCAAGCGGGATGCGTCGGGTTCGTTTCGACGAATGCCAGCCCGGCCATGGCGCCATGGGGCGGGATGGAGAAACGAGTCGGCAACAATCCCTGGTCTTGGGCAGCACCTGCTGGTCGCTATCCGCCAATGGTTTTGGACATCGCAAATACGGCTGTGGCGCGTGGAAAACTCTATCTGGCAAAGCAGCGCAACGAGACAATCCCGGATAGCTGGGCCATCGATGCCGAAGGCAATGCGACCATTGATCCGGCAGCGGGCATTGCGGGCACGATCCTACCCATGGCCGGTCACAAAGGCTACGGGATTTCAACAATTATGGACATGTTGTCAGGTGTCCTGACGGGAAGCCACTTTGGCAACTCGGTCGTCGGTCCCTATGTGCCAAATGGGGTCAGCGGAGTTGGTCATTTTGTTCTGGCGATCAATATCAACGCCTGCCGTCCGCAGTCCGAATTTGAATTGGATATGGAGAGATTGATTGACCAACTCAAGGCGACCAAACGGCAGCCTAATGTTGCTCAGATTTATTACCCGGGAGAGTTGGAGGCCTTATCGGATCTCAAACTGCGTCGGGACGGTATCGACCTGCCAAGGGACACCGCTGATGAATTACGTAGCAAAGCAAAAGAGCTGGGCATTTTCGCCCCTTTCTGAAGCCACATAATCCTCGATGAACGCAGCCGCCCGCTCATGGACAGGTCCGCCGAGCAGTGCTGCTTTTTGCCGGTGATCGGCAGCGGTCCGAACAGTGCATTACCTTCTGCTCATCCCACCCGTTAAGATTTCCGGAGCGGCACCGAAATGGCCGTCGCTATTCGATCCCGGAGGTCCGCTAGGCAGTCAGTGCAATATTTAGGCGCTCGACTTAAGTTTCAGAGGAGTTATCGCCGCAACTCTAACTCTCGATTAGCTTACGTATCATTCCGAAGAATTTGACGAGCTGCTTCTCCGTCTGTTTCTGGTCCATCCACCATCTGTTCTGTAAGGTGGATTGCTCATCTTTTGCTGTGTTAGAATGCAGAATATTGTTGGCGGTTATTCGAAAATAATGCAATTCATTTGGGTTAACAACTTTTGGCAAAGGCCTTTTTCTAAGCATGTGGTTATTGGGTGTGTTTTCCTGTTTTCTCGCACTTTCAATCATGACATCTAGAGTTTCCCCCTTCGCCACATAATGGTCTCGCAGTGTGGCCTCCACCACTGCTCGCATCAGTGCGATCGCCGCATAGGGAGCGCCGTGGATAAACGCTGTCTGGGCTTGCTCCAAAAGGTTAAGCATGGATGGCTCGCTCGAGTTTCCATTATTATAATGGTTGGAAATCTTTCGCGGTATGAGAAAAGTGTCGAACATTGCAGTTCGCCTTGCAACTCCACGGACATCCAGCTTTAGAGCCTCTTGCAGCTCGTCCAAGTTTGTGTCGCTTCCGCGCAGATTGGTTTCAATCCAGGTGACAACATCGCTCGCCTCCTGGTCGGAACTATTCCAAAGCTGGCCATAGGGATCCGTCGGCGGTGACGTTTCAAACAGTTTCGGAAGAAATTTAGTATACCTTAGTCTAAAATCATTCCAATTCCTAATGTGATTAGGATCTACAGGTGCGACATACGCCAACCCTTTTGATTTTGATTCCAAATCTAAGAACTCGGCTGAATCGCTTAGCTTTCTGCATAGCTCATCAATTTCATGATCTCTTTCGCAAAGCTGCTTCAAGTCTTCCGGCTTGTCCTTGCATTCCTTTCTAACCATCTGAAATAAAATATTGAATTCAATGACATATTCAGAATCTTTAGTTTCCGACGTCAATTTAGATCCTCCCTTAAAGTTAAGATTCGCAATTATTAGAGATAACGGTGTCCCATATCACCCATAATCAAAACGAAATGGCCATGTTTTTGACGGCAAGGTCGCCGATTCTAGCGCGGAGGTCTTTAGCCTGCTCTTCGTCCACTTCCGGCGTTCCACGGCTATCACGCTCGAACACGCCGGACGCCCCCTCAAGCAAAACTGGTTTCCATTTATGGATCATCATCGGATGACGCTGCATACTTTGTTCTTTTCCAGATGTCTCGGAACATTCTTTTTCCTATCTGGTCGGCTTGAGCATTGCGTAGCCCCAAATCAAATTTTCAAGGAACTGTTGTATGCAGCGGTGTCATTAGTCAACAAAGTTATAGGAATTCAAATGATTAGCTGTCCTTGGCGAAAGGCGCCGCGAATGTCTGCTTCCCGGCTAGACCGTCAAGCTCAACTACACGGCGCCAAGGCGCTGTTCGCTCTTCTCTGTGTGAAATCAACCGCAGCGCAGGCCTGACAATTCTTCCCATGCTGCTCCCTCAGGCCCCCAACAGCGCAGCGCTATAATTGAAGTAAGCAGCAACGACATGCTGTGTCCTCAATTGAAAGCGAACGAACCGATGTCAAAAAGCCGCCCACATGCCGATACGCGTCTGGCAAAATTCCTTGAAAAGCGTATTCTCGAACTTCGCCCTCGAAAATCCCAGATCGAAATTGCGACGGATGCAGGGTTCATCAATCGGGCACCTCGATTTTTACGAGTTTTCAGCTCCACACCTCGGCGCTACCGGTTTGAAGGTGGCCGGAGACCACTGACT
>NZ_JBGQOJ010000018.1:0-69112 GCF_052119585.1 Pseudogemmobacter sp. W21_MBD1_M6
TGACAACCAGCCTCCATCTCACACTGGCCCAATGTCTACACCGCCGTCAGATCAGGCGCAATTTTTAGAGGTGCCCACAAGAGTATCGCGCAGCAGATCGTGATCGTCAGCAATCAGAATTCTCATTAATTTCTACCTTTGCACACCCCAGAGTAGATTACCGGAGTCCAAAGGCTTGGCACAAGGTAAATCAGGCGGACAATCGCGCCGACCGACCTATCCATCCGGATATGGCGTTAACCTTAATGAAGCAACGGCGGCACCATATGCAGCGTTGCGGGCGCGGTTGCCACCAAAACCTGTCCGCCCGCTCGGTTGAGGCGACAGCCGGAATGCCTCAGGTTCAGGGCAACAGATCGCCTTATCCGAGAGAGCACCATGCAATATTCTCATCCAAACGCATTCACCAAAGCCACCGCCGTTACATCACACTCCAAGGACGCACCGGCTGCGTCGGTTCCCGTCTTGCCACTGTTTGGGCTTCGTGTTGTCAATGCCACGGCAGACACCGCGATCACAGCGATGCTGACTGCGGGCAAACGTCGCGTTCATTTTCTGAACGCCCACTGCGCCAACATCATGAACAAGGACACGGCCTATGCTGCCGCGCTACAGACGGCGGATATGGTCCTGCCGGACGGCTTGGGGGTCGAGCTGGCCCTGCGGATGAAGGGCAGCCGCCTGGCGGCAAACCTTAACGGTACCGATTTCGTGCCCGCGCTGATGCAGGTCGCCGGGAAAATGGGGCTGTCCGTTTACCTGTTCGGCGGTCGCCCCGGCACCGCCGAGGTCGCTGCCAACGCACTTTGGGCAAAGGCACCCGGCCTGAGAATTGCAGGCACACGGGACGGGTTCACGGGGGCCGCCGATACTGATGCTGCAATCCGTGATATCAACGCCTCTGGCGCGGATATTCTGCTGGTGGCTCTGGGCGTTCCGATGCAGGATCTGTGGATCACCGAAAACGCAAACCGTCTTGCACCGCGCCTGTCTCTGGGTGTCGGGGCGCTGTTTGACTTTCTGGCGGGCAATGTGTCCCGCGCGCCCCGCGCGGTACGTGCTGCTAAGATGGAATGGATCTGGCGACTGTCGGTAGAGCCACGCCGTATGGCGCACCGCTACCTGATCGGAAATGCAACCTTCATGGCGCGGGCCGCCCGCCACGCCCTTCAATGTGCAAGCACCGCCGACATGCTGAAGCGCGCGGTGGATATCACCGCCTCGGTCGGTGCCCTAGTTTGCCTGTCGCCCGTTTTTCTGGCGGCCATGGTGGCGATAAAGCTGGACAGCCGTGGCCCTGTCTTTTTCACGCAGACCCGGATCGGTCGCACTGGCGTGCCTTTTCCAGTCTATAAATTCCGCTCGATGCACATTGATGCAGAGGCCCGCCGCACGGCGCTTCTGGAAACATCGGATCGCACCGGTATCTGCTTCAAATCCCGCAATGACCCTCGTGTGACACGCATTGGCCGACTGCTGCGCCGTTATTCCATCGACGAACTTCCGCAGATCCTGAACATCCTTCGCGGCGAAATGTCGGTCGTAGGACCGCGCCCCGCCTTGCCACAAGAAGTTGCCGCCTATCCCGCCCGCGCTCTTGGCCGTATGGCTGTCAAACCCGGCCTGACCGGAATTTGGCAAGTCTCTGGCCGCGCCGAAATCGGGTTTGAAAAGATGATCGATATGGATCTTGCCTATGCCCAGTCAAAATCGCTGCTGCTGGACATGATCCTGATCGCCCTGACCTTTCGCGCCGTCATCGGCGGGCGCGGCGCCTATTAATTCCGATTTTCACACATTCACCAAAGGACCTATCCAATGACACGTATCCGCAAAGCAGTCTTTCCCGTCGCCGGTCTTGGCACACGCTTTCTTCCTGCCACAAAATCCGTTCCGAAAGAGATGCTGACCCTGATTGATCGCCCGTTGATCCAATACGCCGTGGATGAGGCCCGCGAAGCCGGAATCGAAGAGTTCATCTTTGTGACCGCCGCCGGAAAGACCTCGCTCGAAGATTATTTTGATACCGCAGCCGCGCTGGAGCACCGGCTGACGGCCAGTGGCAAGACGACCGCGCTTGATGCGCTGTCTGTCACGCGGATGAACGAAGGCGCACTGACATTTGTGCGTCAGGACCAGCCACGCGGGCTTGGCCATGCCGTGCGCCTTGCCCGCCGCATGGTTGGCGACGAGCCCTTTGCGGTCATTCTGACCGATGACGTGATCATGGCCCGAAAGGGCGCGCTGAGCCAGATGATAGAGGCACACGGAAACACCGGCGGCCATATGGTTGCAACGATGGATGTGCCGCTGGAGATGACATCATCCTACGGTGTGCTTGATGTGTTCGCAGACAAGGGCCGGATCGCACATGCGCGCGGGCTGGTCGAAAAGCCGCATCCAACAAAGGCCCCGTCGACCCACGCGGTGATCGGTCGCTACATCCTGCAGCCGTCGATCTTTGATCGTCTGGATGAAATCGGTCTGGGTGCCGGCGGCGAAATGCAACTGACCGACGCGATAAATGCTGACGTGGGAAATGTCGGCGTCTGTGGCTACCGTTTTGACGGCGAGCGGTTCGACTGTGGGTCGATCCAGGGCTTTGTGCAGGCGACAGCCGCTTTCGCACTGGCGCGCCCCGACCTGCGTGACGCCTTTGCCGGTTACGTGGCTGACCGCACCCAGTGTTTCCGCAGCGCCGCATAACCTACCCGAATGGATAAATCATGATCCGTTATTCCCCATGATCTATTCTGGCGAACCTGCCATGGTTGTATTGAAAAACAGGAGACTTCCGATGCTGACACCCCTTTATCGTACGACTGTCGCCGCAGTTGCGTTTGCCGCCTTTATGACGTCGGCCATTGCGTCAGAACTGGGACGTCCCACCACAGACGTCCTTTTGACGGTAACGGGTGCAATTGCGGTGACAAACGCAGAAGATGCCGCGGTTTTTGACTTGCCTATGCTGGAAGCAATGCCCCCAGTAACCTTCCAGACGACAACAATCTGGACGGAAGGTTTGCAGACATTCACAGGCGTGCCACTGAAGACTCTGATTGATACGCTTGGTGTCCAGACCGGGACGCTGCGCGCGACTGCCGTCAATGATTACACCGTCGAAATTCCGGTAGATACAGCTATCGAAGGCGGCCCGATCATTGCGTATGTTCGAAATGATGCCGCGATGTCCCTACGCGACAAGGGACCACTTTGGATCATCTATCCATATGACGGCAACCCGGACTATCAGTCTGAAGTGGTTTATTCCCGAAGCATCTGGCAACTCGACAGGATCGAAGTGGTCAAGTAACACAACGTATAGGTGCCACTGCGGCATACGGATATGGAGTGACGGCTGCCGTGACCAAAAGGCTTAATCCATATCGTCTGGCCTGGTTGGCGCTGATTGCGGTCTCATCGACGTTGATCTTCATGACGTTCGGATCTTTGGTTTACGAAGTCAGCAGGAAGCTGGAACTTCTGCGCACAGCCAGTTCTGACAACGTCCAATGGACACTGTCACAGGCTGAGGTCGAGTTCCTTGAGTTCGACATGGCAATGGTCCGGGCTCTTGTGTCGGATCCGCCAGATACAGATGCGGTGCGCGAGGCTTTTGACATTTTCTACAGCCGTATGGAAACGATAAACTCCAGCGCTTTGTACAAAGACCTGCGACAAGACCCTTCTTACGAAAATGCCTTTTCGAACCTTCTGAAATACATGCGCGCCGCACCAGCGATGATCGACGCGCCTGATTCCGCGTTGATCGCCTCACTACCCCAGCTTGCGGCACCGCTCGAGAACCTTCGGCTCGACGTCAGGCGTTTGTCGAACGGTGGACTGTTGCAGTTCGCAAGATCGGCCGACACCCAACGAAAAGGCGTGGCGGAAACTCTTTTGCGGCTCGCCGTGGCGACTGCCTTGCTGCTTGCAACGCTCACCCTTTTTACGGTATTTCTGGGCGGCCTTTACAGACAAAGCGACCGTCGACGGATCGAACAAAAAACCACCAGTGATCGCCTCGCGACCATTCTTAGTACGTCGCTGGATGCAATTGTGGTTGCGGACTCCTCCGGCTTGATTATCGACTTCAACGGCGCAGCCGAAAAGGTCTTTGGTTACCAACGCCAAAGCATCATCGGGAAAGACATCGGGGCCGTGCTCGTTCCCCAAAAACACCGCAAAGCCCATTACGATGGAATGGCCAGATACCGAAAGACCGGCGTGAAGCATGTTGTCGGCAGCGGCCGCATACAGCTTGAGGCAATACGTGCAAACGGAGAAATCTTTCCCATCGAAATGTCCATCCAATCGGCACAATCCGCCGACGCCGAAATCTTTGTCGCCTTTATGCGGGATATTTCCCACCGCGTTGCGGCAGAGGCAGAGCTTGTCGAAACGCGCGACAAGGCACTGGCCGGTGAAAAGGCCAAGGCAGAGTTTCTTGCCGTAATGAGCCACGAAATCAGGACGCCGCTAAATGGCTTGTTGGGAAATGTTACGCTTTTGCGTGATACCCCCTTGTCGCTAAAGCAGGTCGGCTACCTTGATAACATGGATATTTCGGGAAATGTTTTGTTGTCCCATGTAAATGATGTGCTCGACATTGCAAAATTTGAAGCCGGTAAGATGAATGCCCAAAAGGTGCCCGTCCATCTTAATCGTTTTCTGCAAGAAACGGTCGAGAGCCAACGTGGCCCCGCCCAGATTTCCAGCAATGTCCTGCGCTGGGAGTGGGTGGGCACGCCGATCATATGGTGCACGACCGATCCCGGACGTCTGCGCCAGGTGCTGCTGAATCTAGTGGGAAACGCCATCAAATTCACCCGTAACGGCCTGATTACCATTGAGGTCGAAGTGATAGATCGCTCCTGTGTCCCTCCCATTACGGAATTCCGCGTGATCGATACGGGGATCGGAATTCCCGAGGGTGATATCGAGCGTATGTTCGCGGATTTCGAAACCCGCGACTCGTCTTACGGCAGGGCGACGGGCGGAACGGGGCTGGGGCTTGGAATAGTGCGGCGCATCGCCAGTGTTCTGGACGGACAAGTCGGCGCTGAAAGCGTTGAGGGTGAGGGAAGCACATTCTGGGTGCGACTTCCACTGGCGGAATGCTCTGCCCCCATCGAGAATTCGGTGAGGCGCAACAGTGGCGCTTCGGTACGCTCGCTGCAGGTGCTGGTGGTAGAGGACAATGCGATCAACCGGGATGTGGTCCGGGGAATGCTGACAGGTGACGGTCACAACGTTACCGAAGCCACCGATGGCCAGATGGGCGTTCATATTGCAGATCTGCGCCGATTTGACTTGATTTTGATGGATATCAGCATGCCCGTCATGGACGGCCGCGCTGCAACGCGGAAAATCAGAGAATCCAACGGACCGTCATGCAATGCACCCATTGTGGCTCTGACGGCACATGTCATGCCGGAAGACATCACAGAGTTTCTAAGCATCGGGATCACCGATTTTCTTGCAAAACCCTTGTCCAGGCCCGACCTTCGCCGGATCATCAATGATACACGGTTCGAACCTGCGGATCGTCATCCCCAAGTCCTGCCAAAGCCAGTGACTGCAAACAGCAGAGCACCCGTTCTGGACCTTGAGGTCATCGCCTCGCTGACAGAGGCGGTCGGTGCAAGAAATGCGACAAGCCTGATGGGCCGGTTCTGTGCCGAAGCCGATGACAGGGTGGCGTGGCTATCCGACGGTGCCAGAGGCGAGACCAGCACCGCCGAGTTGACAGACGCCATTCACAAATTGACAGGAAGTGCCGGAACCTTCGGTGCATCACAGCTGAAGCACCATCTGGCCTATCTTGAAAAACTTGGACGTCAGGATGCGCGCGATACTCTGGATAGCGCCTTACCTCAGATCCGCAAGATTTGGCTGGAAACACGTGCTGAGTTGCAGAAAGTCGCGCTATGAAGGCGTTTCAGATGCTTGATCCCATGATTTTATAGGGCGGTCCTTGCGCCGGAATGGCCATTGACCTGCTCATACTCTTCAACGAACCATACCGGCGGGATCCGCCATCATCACCGCTTGGCTTCCTGTATCGGGACGGCATCAGATGATCGATGACCGCACGGGGCCATTGCGCCTGCTTGGCCATCAATTGGATGGTGCCTCCACGTCGCAAGGCCATCAGGCTTTGAATCGGCTTTATGCGCCTACTGCAGGCCCATGATCCTCAAAAACCAACTTTTGTCGAAAAGTCGGTCTTTGAGTGTCGAACCACAACAAATAGAAAGTTAATGGTGATCCCAGCAGGACTCGAACCTGCAACCCCCTGCTTAGAAGGCAGGTGCTCTATCCAGTTGAGCTATGGGACCGCTCTTTATGGTTTTGCGCAAACCACGCAGGGATGGCAAGGCGTGATGCGCGATTGCGCCGCGAATATGCGACATTGCACACATTCGGTGCCTAGTGGGTCCAGACCGCGCGGCGGTTCGGCACGAAATTCTCGGAGTAGCCGCCTTTGCGGATATTGGGCTTGCGGGTGTGTGGCTCTGTGACGACCGCCTCGATCCCTTTGTCCCCGGCGTATGTCAGTGCAGCCTCTTTGCTGTCGAACGACAGTTTGACCTGCGTCTGGGTGTCGGTCGAACTGGTCCAGCCCATCAGGGGATCGACGTCGCGTGCGCTGTCCTGGGCGAATTCCAGCACCCAGCCCTTGGTCTTGGCTGTGCCAGACTGCATGGCTGTTTTGGCGGGTTGGTAAATACGCGCACGCATGGGACTCTCCTGTCGTTTGCCCATCTTATCCCGAATGTGGACCACGTGCGCAAGCGGGCAATGCGCCCGTATCGCCATGTTCTAGGTGTTTTCAGGGGGGAAGGTGCCAGCTGCATCGGGTACTCAAGGGGTGGAGCGAGGGGGTGCAGCTGGCTGGGAGGTCCAATAGGGTAGGTTCAGGATAGAATTCATGCGGGATTTTGACAAGCAATATTCATCTTAAGGTTGTTTTATCTGCGCACCTTCTGTCTCGGGTGCCGCCCGCCAATGCCAGTCTCCCCTTGAACCAGAACAAAAACAGATCATTTTAAGGGCTCACACAGGAATCGCTTATGTCAAACCCAGTTCTTCACGCCCCTTCCCCCGACGTCCGTCTTCGCGACAAGCTAGAGGGCGGACAACGGTTTGTGATGCACACCGAATATACCGCAGCGGGCGACCAGCCCAAGGCGATTGCGGAACTGTCGGAGGGTGTACGCAACGGCGAGCGGGATCAGGTTTTGCTGGGGGCCACGGGCACCGGAAAAACCTTTACGATGGCCAAAATCATCGAGGAAACCCAGCGCCCCGCGATTATCCTTGCACCGAACAAAACATTGGCTGCCCAGCTTTATGGCGAATTCAAAGGCTTTTTCCCCGACAATGCCGTCGAATATTTCGTCAGCTATTACGACTACTACCAGCCAGAGGCCTATGTCGCCCGCTCTGACACCTTCATCGAGAAGGAATCGCAGATCAACGAACAGATCGACCGCATGCGCCATTCGGCCACGCGCGCCCTGCTGGAACGGGACGATGTGATCATCGTGGCGTCTGTATCCTGCATTTATGGCATCGGCTCTGTCGAAACTTACGGCGCGATGACACAGGATCTGGTCGCGGGGCAATCCTATGACCCGCGCAAGGTGATCGCCGACCTGATCGCCCAAGCCTACAAGCGGAACGATGTGGGATTTCAACGGGGCAGTTTCCGGGTGCGCGGCGATGTGATCGAGATCTGGCCCGCCCACCTTGATGACCGCGCATGGCGGATGTCGTTCTTTGGCGACGAGTTGGAAACGCTGACCGAATTCGACCCGCTGACCGGTGCAAAGACCGATACGTTTGACCGCATCCGCATCTACGCGAACAGCCACTACGTGACCCCGCGCCCGACGATGAATCAGGCGATCATCGGCATCAAAAAGGAACTGCGCCACCGGCTGGATCAACTGGTGGTCGAGGGCAAACTGCTGGAGGCGCAGCGGCTGGAACAGCGATGCAGCTTTGATCTGGAGATGCTGGAGGCGACAGGCGTCTGCAACGGCATCGAGAACTACTCACGCTATCTGACGGGCCGCGCACCGGGAGAGCCGCCGCCCACCTTGTTCGAATTCATCCCCGACAACGCCATAGTGTTCGCCGATGAATCTCATGTCTCTGTCCCGCAGATCGGCGGCATGTACAAGGGCGACTTCCGGCGCAAGATGACGCTGGCGGAACACGGTTTTCGCCTGCCGTCATGCATGGACAACCGCCCCCTGAAGTTCGAGGAATGGGACGCGATGCGCCCGCAATCGGTCTTTGTCAGCGCCACCCCCGCGAAATGGGAGATGGAGCAGACCGGCGGTGTGTTTACCGAACAGGTGATCCGCCCGACCGGCCTGATCGACCCGCAGATCGAAATCCGCCCCGTGGAAATGCAGGTCGACGACCTGCTGGACGAGGTGCGCAAGGTCAGCGCGGCGGGCTTCCGCACGCTATGCACCACCCTGACCAAACGCATGGCCGAGGATCTGACCGAATACATGCACGAACAGGGCATTCGCGTGCGCTATATGCATTCGGATATCGACACGATCGAGCGGATCGAGATCCTGCGTGACCTGCGGCTGGGCGCGTTCGATGTGCTGATCGGCATCAACCTTCTGCGCGAGGGTCTGGATATTCCCGAATGCGGGCTGGTGGCCATTCTGGACGCCGACAAAGAGGGTTTTCTGCGCTCTGAAACCTCGCTGATCCAGACCATCGGCCGCGCCGCGCGGAACTCTGAAGGGCGGGTCATCATGTATGCCGACCGGATCACCGGCAGCATGGAACGCGCCATGGGAGAGACGGATCGCAGGCGGGCGAAACAGGTCGCCTACAACCTTGAACATGGGATCACCCCGACAACGATCAAGAAGAACGTCGATGACATTCTGTCGGGCCTATACAAGGGCGACACCGATCAAAGCCGCGTCACCGCCAAGATCGACAAGCCGCTTGTCGGTTCCAACCTGAAGGCGCATCTGGACGCCATGCGCCTGCAAATGCGCAAGGCCGCCGAGAACCTGGAATTCGAAGAAGCGGCCCGTCTGCGCGACGAGGTCAAGCGGCTGGAAGCCGTCGAACTCGCCATTGCCGACGACCCGCTGGCGCGTCAGTCCGCTGTGGAAGCGGCGGTCGAGGCGGCGTCAACGGCAGGCGGGCGCAGCACGGGGGGCAGAGGCGGAATGCGCGGCGGGAAAAGCAGGTATGGCGGGAAGAAGTAGGGATGAGGATGGCAAACTTGCCAAATCCACGCAAGTTGGAACCGCGTTCCATCTAGATGAGCTACGTTCAAGAGAAAACAACCGTTTATCAAAAAATGTCGAGCGTTTTACACGATGGATTTTCTGATTGACGATAATTGCCACAGTTTCCACACTTCTTAATCTGACACTATTTGCGAAACAAATTAGAGGCCGTATCTGGTGATAAGGAGCGGGAAACATGCATCTCTCCTTCTAAGATTTGGCGATAGGTTGCGTGAGTTATAAGAATCCCTACCCCACCAATCCCCTCTTGCGCACGATCTCGTGCAGCATCGGCATATCCACCCGCCCCTCGGCATAGCGGCCGCGGATGAGGAAGCCTTTGGTTCCCACCTTGCGAAACTTGACCCTCCAGTCGCGAAAGCGGTCGTTGCTGACCACCCGCAACCCGTTCCGCGAGGCATAGTCCAGCAACATCGGGTCGGCGGGGGTGCCGCTTGGGCTGATCTGCACCTGCGCGGGGCTTATCCCCAGCAAGGTGGCCAGCTCTGCCGCATCCATATGCCGCCCCGACAGTTTGTACCCGACATTGGCATCGAAAAAGACCACCGGCACGAACTCTGCCTTGACCAGTTCCGCCAGCACGCGGTGCAGAACGTCCAGCGACGGCGCCTCTGCCCGCCAATGCATGACGTTGGACCCGTCCACCACGATACGCCGCCCCCTGGGAGGGACGGCAGCCTTGGGGCGAAGCACGCGCCGGATCAGAATGATCAGCGCGGCCACACCAAGTATCGGAATCAAAAGCAAGACATCAGGATCCATGGCCGTATGGATGGCCGAAGCACTCAAACCCGTCCAGCCCGAAGCAGGGCCTTACCCGCCGCTGACCGTCAGGCCCAACAACTGCCAGCTTTGCATGCCGCCACGATAGTATGAAATCCTGTCCGCGGGATAACCCGCCGCGATCATCGCGCGGATCGCGGTTGGCGATTGGCCGCACCACAGCCCGTTGCAAAACAGCGCCACGCGTCTGGCGTCGTCGCACTCCCACCCGTCAAAGCCGACCTCGCAGCCCAGCTGTGCCAGTTGATCGGTCATCACTGTGTAGGGAATATTGACCGCGCCGGGGATCGTGCCCTTGGCGACCCAATCGGGTGTGCGGCTGTCGATCACCATGGCTTCGGAATCGGCCAGCATGTCCAGCAGCTCCAGCTCTCCGATGTTTGTGACCCCTTCGGCGGGCGACATCGGCTGGATGCAGAACGGCGGGCACGCACGCGAGGTCAGGGCAAAGTCGCCCGTGATCTGATGCGCATTGTCCTGAATGCGGGAAATCTCGACCGGGCCAGCCTCGGTCTGGACGGTGACGGATGCGACATCGGGGCGGATATTTACGGGCTTGTCCTGCGCCGATGCGCCGCCCGCCAAACAGATCATCAAGATCGCCCCAAACCAGTATTTCAACATCGTATTCTCCTGAAAATGGTAATCAATAATGACCGGCGACCTCGTACATCACCGGCTCGAACCGGCTGCACAGCGCGGCAATATTGCGGTTCCGCTCTCGCATTTCCGGTGTGCGCAGCATCGCCTGAAAATCCTTGCGATCACGCCACTGGCTGTAGTTGGCAATCCGCGTCTGGGCGTCGTTCACATGAAGCCCCGCCGAGATAAACCCCGGCTGGTGGCGGATGAACACCTCGTAGGCCTCTCGCAGCTGGTCCAGCAGGTCGGCACATGTGCCGGGTGTCATCTCGAAGGTGGTGATGACAGTCTGGCCGTGAAAATCGGTCGAAATCGTGGTCATGATGGCTCCTCCTGAATTCAAGCTACCAGAAAGGAAAGCGTTGCGCATCTGTTGCGACGAGGCATGGGGCGCGATAAACAGGCGCATGACCAAAGTACCCTCGCCCATTCGCCCCACAGCCCCCGAGGCCATCGCGCTTGCGCGTGCGCTGTTGCGGGGCGCAAGGTTCGGCGCGTTGGGGGTCATCGACCCGGACAGCGGTTCGCCACATGTGACGCGGATTGCCGTGGGAACGACGCCGGACGGGCAACCGATGACGCTGATTTCGGACCTCAGTGCACATACAAAGGCGTTGCGCCACTGTTCCACCTGCTCGCTACTGGTCGGAGAGCCGGGCGACAAGGGCGATCCGCTGACCCATCCGCGACTAAGCCTGACCTGCTCCGCGCGGTTTGTGCGCCACGGCGACCCCGCCCATGCAGACCTACGGTTGCATTACCTTGAAACCCACCCAAAGGCGCAGCTGTATATCGATTTCAGCGATTTTCAGTTCGCGATCCTGTCCATAGAAAAAGCCGCCCTGAATGGCGGCTTTGGTCAGGCGTTCGAACTGTCCGCCGCTGACATGATCGGCGGTTAGGGGCGCGCACTGCACGCCCCCGCCCGTCAAATCGGGGTGTCCATCCGCGCAGTCAGATGCACCGCGCCACGGCAGGCCTGCGGCCAGTTCAGCTTTATCTGGCTGCCATCCACACCCTGCCCTGTATTTGCATAGGGAAGGTCGTAGACCGTGGTTGATCCCGCCTGAATACGCCCTTCCGGCACAAGGCCCTGAACACTTTTCGTGCGGCCGGAAAACGGGAAATAAGGTCCAAAATCCACAAGCCACGATGTGGCATCCGTGGCCTCTGTGTGTTTCAGGGTCACCGGGTTCGACACCGGCTGGTTGACCGCGTTGAAACTGTTTCCTTCGAACACAATGTTCCGGTAGGCAGCCTTGTTGAGGTCCGCATAGGTCGAGTCGATACCCTCGACCCGGTCGATATTCCCGTCCAGCGGCCGAAACACGTTTCCCGTGACTGTAAGACCCTGAATGGAATGATCGGGGCCGTAGGGTTTTATGACGATCCAGCGGAACCAGGGCGCGACATCTGTCGCTGTGAATATATTGCCGGTGATCGACAATCCGCCGAAATAATACTGGTTGGCGAACTCTGGCTCTGCCTCGTATTCGTTGGTCCACTCGATCGAACAATTGTCGATATAGTTGCCGATGACCGTCGTCTTCATATTTGTGCCGGCCAGAATAAGGCCGCCGTTTCGGATACCGTTCGGTTCGCTGTCACCGTGGAAAAAGTGATTGCCGCAAATCACGTGACCCGTTCCGCCCATGATCGCGAAATGGGCAAACAGCACCACGCGGTTGTCCCGCAGTTTCACATCGTTCGAATTGACGTTCAGCGCGATCGTTGTCCGGTCCTGCACCCGCGCACTTTGCTCGTTAGACAGGAATTGGCATCCGTCGATCAGCATGCCCTGACAGCCGCCCCCGATAGAGGTGATCCCCCGGTCTTTCGGCTTGGTCACAAAGCAATCCCGCAGGTTGAAGGTCAGGCCCTCGGGTGGCAACATGATGCCGCTTGAAATGCCGCTGCACTGGAATTCGATATCCGCAAAGGTCACGCGGCTGAACTGGCTGAACCCGCTGAAATCCAGAATGTATTTGAACCGCTTGAACGTATAGCTCTGGCTGCTTGCCGCCCCGAACAAAGGCTGGCTAAGCGTCAGGGTGGCCGCACCCACATTCCGCGCCTTCACATAGATTTCACGGCCCACACCGTTGCCCGACACATGCGAGCCGACCTGTATCTGCGCGACATTCGCAACATTGGTCAAAAGCAGGGGGTTGGCCTTGGCATAAGTCGCGGTCGAGGTAACCTCGTCCGTTGTCCAATCCGGCCCGCTGATGACGTTGAACTGGCCATTGCGGATCACGCGGCGGGTGTTGAAGGAATCCAGATCGCCTGTAGCCGCGCGCACGTCAATCGGGGCGTCCAGCTCGATGCGGCGGCCGCACATATCCAGCGATTCATGGTCGGAAAAGCTGAACAGCGCGTGGATCGCCTTTTTGAATCCGGTCACCTCGTCCCCGAAGGCATCAATATATGCGGGAAGGTCAAAGTTCCTGGTCAAGACCAACCGCTTGTTCGCGGGCATCACCACTGTGCCCTCGAAGCGCGCGCGATTTTCAAAGGTCACATGGTCGGACAGATAGTATGTGCCCTTCGACACAAGAACTTCGCGCCCGTTCGCTGCGGCATCCGCAGCCTCGAACGCGGCCTGATCGTCGGTGACGCCGTCGCCTATGGCACCAAAGTCGCGGACATCGACCCAGTTCATCATATTGCGCAGAAAGGCGCTGGTGATGTCCTCGATCTCGATATCGTCCACGCGGATGACACCGCCATTGGCCCCCGTCAGGTCAAGCCCGAAGTGGCCATAGATCGCACCCGTGCCCCAGACCATATCCACGCCGATCCGATCACCCGATCCGACGATCGCGCTGATCGTCACGACATCGCCGTAAGATGTCAGCGTGACTACCGGTGCTGTCTCGATCACACCGCCCACATGCGCCCCACCGGCCCCGCCGGCCCAGGCCGCAATGCGAACCCCTGGCAGGTTGCCGCTGATCGCCTTTACCCGCGCCGTGATCCGCAAATAACAGCCGGGCAAAAGTGGCGTCTCGCCCATGTATCGCAATTTTTGCACGCTTTGGGATTTGACGATCTCAAGACATCCGCTGAAATCCTGATCGGCAGGCACATAGGCCGCCATACCCGACCCCTCGTAGACATCCGACCCCGGCGTGCCGTCGCCGCGGGACCAAACTGTCAGGCCTCCCGAAAACGGTGGTGGCGTCAGCATCAGCCCGTCTGTAATCGCTTTGTTCATCTCACCCTCTTTTCAGATCGTCAAAGGCGCACGTCGCGAAGAAGCAGACAGCCCGATCCTGCCAGACCGCCGTTCCGCTCGATTTTGATGTGCTCTGTTGGAAAACCTCGGGCCTTTCCCGAATGGCTGCGATGTATCACGGCAAATGTGAACCACCTGTAACCCGCCCGCGCGCCAGAAGCCGCTTTGCAGTTGACGCGGGCCTGTCCGGCTGTAGCGTAGCGCAGACATCAAAGGGGGCGTCATGCTGTTCAAGATATTGCACTATCTGGCTTTTTCCGTTGCCATCGGTGGCGGTGTGGCCAGCATGATCCTTGGCATCCGCGCATCGAAAAACGCCGATGCGGCGCCCCATTTGCGTGGTGCGCAACGGGCCATCGGCACGGGCGCAATCCTTGCAATCGGATTGCTTTGGATTACGGGCCTTGCAATGTGGATAGGGTCTTATGGTGCCAGTATGGCCCTTGGCGGCGGCTTTCATGTCAAGCTGGCAGCCGCCACGCTTTTGACGGTCCTGTCCGCCTATGTCTTCGTCAGGGGCAAAAACGCGGCAAAGGGCGGAACACCGTTACCACCCAAGACCGCCCGCCTGATCGGCGCAACCACTTTGTCGCTGGCCGTTGTCGCGGTCAGTGCGGCAGTGGTCACTTTTAGCGGTTAAGCGCCAACCTGCGGGGCCTGCAACAGCTGCACGCCGTCGATCTGCCAGACGCCACCCACCTCGGTCATCGCGTAATCCAGAATATGAATGGCACCGGCGGCATCGGTGATCATCACCTTTTGCCACATCTGCCCGTCGATCTCGCGCAGGTCCAAGTACCGGATATTCGCGGGCTTCCACACCATCGGATAGCCCTGTTGGACCATCATCCCAAAGTTTTCGGAACTGCCAAAAATACGTTTGATATTGGGCGATGCGAAACGGAACGCCTCTGCAACATCGTCCTTCGCAAAGGCATCCATCTGCCCCTGAATGACGCCTTCAATTGCCGTTTTCCCGCCGGACTGCGCCCCCGCCGGAAGCGCAACACAGACAGCAAGAACAACCCAAAGACACAGACCCCGCATAACCCATCCTCCTGTTGACCGGACTGCAAAAGTAGGCCGACAAAAGGACAGGTCAAATCACAATCATCAGCCGCCCAGCTTGCCGGCCAGTGCGTCCTCGATCAGCGTTACGGTCTCATCGACGCCGTAAAGCGCGATAAACCCGCCAAACCGCGGGCCCTGACTCGCGCCCAGCAATACTTCGTAAAGGGCCGTGAACCATGTGCGCAGCGGGTCGAACCCGTGCTCTGTGCCAACGGCAAACACCATGGTTTGTAACGCGTCGGCATCGAGACCACCCTCCCAGACCTTCAGCCGGTCCAGCAAATCGGTCATCGCCGCACGCTCTTTTTCATCCGCCGCCCGATAGGTTTTCGCGGGGGCCACAAAGTCATTATAGTAGCGCACCGCATAGCCTGCCGCCGCATCCAGATCAGGGTGCGTGCCGGGCGTGGCCTCTGGCGCATAGCGCTGGATAAAGCCCCATAGCTGGTCTTTCTCGCTGGCACCCGCAACGCTGGCAAGGTTCAGCAACATCGCGAACGGCACAACCATTTTGCTTTCGGGCGGGTTGCCGTGGTGGATGTGATAGACCGGGTTGTTCAGCTTACCCGCATCATCCTGCGTCGGATAGGCCCGCAACTGCTGGTGATACTCGTCCACCGCCTTGGGGATCACATCGAAATACATCCGCTTTGCCGTTTTCGGCTTCTGGTACATGAAATAGCCCAGCGATTCCGTCGAGGCATAGGTCAGCCATTCGTCAATCGTCAAACCGTTGCCCGACGACTTGGAAATCTTGCTGCCCTTCTCGTCCAGAAACAGTTCGTATGTGAAATGCTCTGGCGCGCGCCCGCCCAGAACCTCGCAGATGCCATCATAGATCGGCGTGTTGGTTGAATGGTCCTTGCCGTACATCTCAAAGTCGACACCCAACGCGGCCCAGCGCGCGCCAAAATCGGGCTTCCACTGCAACTTCACATTGCCGCCGGTGATCGGAAGGGTGATGTCATGGCCGTCCTCTCCCTCGAAGGTCACCGTGCCATCCTTGGCGTTGACCTCTTTCATCGGCACATACAATACACGGCCAGACGTCGGAGAAATTGGCAGGAAACAGCTATAGGTCTCGCGCCGCTCTGCCCGCAAGGACGGCAACATGATCGCCATGATGTCGTCATACCGCTCTGCCGCGCGCAGCAGGATCTCGTCCATCTTGCCGGATTTGTAGTATTCCGTGGCGCTGGCGAATTCGTATTCGAACCCGAAGGTATCCAGGAATCGGCGCAGCATCGCGTTGTTGTGATCGCCAAAGCTGGGGTATTCGCCAAACGGATCGGGAACAGAGGTCAGCGGCATTTGCACATGCTCGCGCATCATCTCTTGCTGGGGCACGTTCTCGGGGATCTTGCGCATCCCATCCATATCGTCGGAAAAGCACAGCAACCGCGTCGGGATTTCGGAGATCACCTCGAAAGCACGGCGCACCATCGTGGTGCGCTGCACCTCGCCGAAGGTGCCGATATGCGGCAGACCAGACGGGCCATAGCCGGTCTCGAACAGGACATATCCCTTCTCGGGCCCCGACTTTTCATAGCGTTTGAGAAGGCGGCGCGCCTCTTCAAAGGGCCAGGCTTTCGAAGTCAGTGCAGCTGTGCGAAGATCAGACATATCCGTCCACTTAAATTAGGTCGCGTCGGAACACCGCGCCCCGACAGGCCTGCTACCTATTGCCCGACCGCGCTGGCGTCAATATTGTCGCGCCGAACCGTCGTTCCTGAAAGGACGCCCAAGTGAACCAGATTACCCCGCCAATGGATGCGCAGGATTGCCTTGTCGCAGTGATGATCGCGATTTCCGCCTCTGACGAGAATATCCGCACGGTCGAGCTTGTGTCTATCGAAGAGCAGATCAATCACCTGCCCGTTTTCTCGGGCTTTGACATGGATCGTCTGAAGACCATCTCGCAGACCGTGTTCGACCTGCTGGAGGAAGAAGACGGGCTGGACGCTCTGTTCGGCCTGATCCGCGACAGCCTGCCAGAGCGTTTGTTCGAAACCGCCTATGCCTTGGCCTGCGATGTAGCCGCGGCGGATGGCACATTGCGGTCGACCGAACTGCGCCTGCTGGAAGAAATCCGCTACGAGTTGAACATCGACCGCCTGCATGCCGCAGCCATCGAACGGGGGGCCCGCGCCCGACACCTGACCCTATAGCGGCGCGTTCCGCGCCATTCCTTTTGTCTCAGGCCCTGACGGGCCTTCGGGTTTTGCGCTGCGCGCGCGAGTATTTTTTCCGAGAAGAATCACTAGCTGCCGTAAACGCCGGCCCAGCGTTCTATCAATGCCTGTTGCAGCGTCTTGGAGGATTTGTTCCAGGACGCTGCCCCCCTTGGCGCTTCGGCTTCGGCGGCGACTATTCTGGCGCGGCGTGCCTCGTTCGAAGTGAAGATCGCAAAGGCAAGTGTCGTGCCGTCCGGTGCGGTCATATAGCCCGCCAAGGCACTGACGAAGTTCAGCGTGCCAGTCTTGGCCTGCACCCTGACCGGATGCGACTTCAGCGGTTTGCCTTTTGCATCCCGCATCGGGATATCTTTCATCAGGCTGTGCAATGCGCCATTCGGCCCGGCCTTGACCAACGCCGTCACCATGTCGTTGGCCGATATCCGCGAGCCCGCCCCCAGACCGGAGTGATCGACAAAGGACGCACTGTTGATCCCGTAGCGCTGCGCGAGCCAGGCTGTCATCGCCCGGCCTGACGCGCTCAGGTCGCGGGCCTTGACGCCCAATGCGGCGCTTGCGGTCAGGCCCGCAACCTCTGCCGTCATGTTGGTCGAATATTTCAGCATGTCCTTCAGCACCTCGGCCAGGGGTGCGCTGGTCTGTTCGGCCAATACGGTGCCACCGGGCACCGCGCCCGTGATCTGCGGTGCCGGCAGGGCGATCCCGTTCGAGCCGGCCAATGCCTGCAATACCTCGCCGGTGTAGATGTCCGGGCGGCGCACAGGCAACCAGCGGCTTCCGCCGGTGCCAAGGGCGCGCCGTGACACGGTCCAGTTATCGACATTCTTGGTGCTTGCGTAGGTGAACAGCGGCGCGGCGCGTTCGACCACCTTCATACGCGCCATCCGGACATCTGGGCGCACATGGCCGGAGCGGGCATCCATTGACACAGCATAGCCGTTGCCGCCCTTTTTCCATTCGAAATGAACGCGGTTGTAGTTCAGGTTCAGTCCGGCGATCGACGGGCTGTACCCCACATAATCCGGTTGGTCTGGGTCGATGGTCTTGATGTAGGGCAGCGCCCCGCCATAGACGAGAAACCTGCCCGATATCTCGCGCAGGCCGGATACCTTCAGCCGCGCCGCGATCTGCGCCAGCCTGTCCGTGTCCAGCGTCGGATCGCCGGCGCCAACCAGCACCAGATCGCCGTTCAGACGCCCGTTGCTGATAGGGCCGGTCGCCACAAGGTGCGTCCGGAACCTGTAATCCGCACCCAGAGCATCCAGCGCATAAAGCGTCGTCAGTGCCTTGGCGGTGCTTGCGGGCATATGCGGTGTGTTCGGGCTGCGCGCCTCAAGGATCAGACCCGTGCGGGCATCGGCCACGACATAGGCAATATCGCCGTCCAGCCCGGACGCCTTGATCAGCGCCTCGGCAGACCGCACGGATTTGGACGCAACGGGTGCCGTGGCCGTCGACCCCCGCAGAACGGGCCGCGGCGATGTCGCAGGGGCCTCGGCAAAGGCGCACCCCGCAACCCCCGCCATCAACGCGGCCAATACAAACCGCCGAGAATACTTGTTTTCCATGCGCCGGAGTAAACGAAATCTTCCGGCGACAGGCAAGGGTTCGCTTTGGGCTTTTCTTCGCATTCGGTTGCACATAGCGTCGCGCCATGTCCAGCACGCTTACCTCGGCTTCGGCCCCCGGACTTTTGCCCGCCATCGCATTGATTGCGGTCGCGCAAACGCTGATTCCATCGGCCGATATGGCGGGCAAGGTTCTTGCGAACAGCTTTGACGTCGCGCCATTCTTCGTCGCGTGGTCACGCTTTGTCATTGGGGCGCTGTTGATCCTGCCGTTCCTGCCAAAGCACCAGTTCGATGCACGGCTTTATCTGGACTGGCGAATCTGGCTGCGGGCGCTGTTCATCACCGGCGTCGTCGCGTTCATCCTGACCGCGCTAAAGACCGAGGATGTGGCGACAGTCTTTGGCGCATTCTTTGTCGGCCCCATCGTCTCCTATACCCTGTCCGCGCTGTTCCTCAACGAGCGCGTGACTTTGGGGCAAACCGCCTTGTTGGCGCTGGGGTTCTGCGGCGTGTTTTTTGTCGTCCGCCCCGGTTTTGGCATGTCAAGCGGCGCGCTTTACGCGGTTGCTGCGGGCTGTTGCTATGGCGGGTTTCTGACCTGCAACCGATGGTTGGGCGGCATTGCCCCGCCACGGGCGCTGTTGATGTCGCAATTGGTGATCGGGGCGCTGGTGCTGACGCCATTCGGCCTGCCCGTTATTCCCGCAATGACCGCGCCAATAGCCGCCCTGACCTTTGCCAGTGCAGCGCTGTCCATGGCCGGCAACCTTTTGCTGATTTTTGCCTACCGCCGTGCGACGGCGTCCCGGCTGGCGCCGTTCATCTATTTCCAGCTTGTCGCGGCAACGACGCTTGGGTTTTTCGTGTTCGGGACCGTGCCGGACAGCATGACACTGGTCGGGGTTGCCTTGCTGCTTTCGTCGGGTGTTATGTCTCTTGGCCTGAAGCGCGTCTAGCGCTGCCACTCGCCGCGCTGGCGGATTTCGGTGCTTGAGATATCCGTCATCGGAATATTGGCAAAGCACCAGGCAGGTGCGCCAACTTGTGGCAACAACTCTGCCTCGCGCCCGCGCAACCGAAACCGTGCGTACCGCCGGGCCGCAGGCGACATCCGCCCTGCGATCCCGTCACCGGGGCGTGCGATAACCCCGACAGGGATATTTTCCATGATCCAGTCCCAACGCTCCCATTTGTGAAAGCTGGCCAGATTGTCGGCCCCCATCAACCAGACGAAGTTCACGCCGCGATACTGCCGGAAAAGGGCCTCCAGCGTCTCGGCGGTATAGCGTGTGCCAACCTTCGACTCGAAATCTGTAACGATGATGCGCGGATCTGTGACCAGGGCGCGGCATGCCGCCAGACGTTTTTCCAGCGGCGCGGGGCCGTGGGCCTTCAAAGGGTTCCCGGGCGACACCAGCCACCAGACTTTCGACAGGCCGAAGCGTGCCATGGCCGCGCGGCTGATATGCAGATGACCCTGATGCGGCGGATCAAAAGAGCCACCCAGCAAACCGATGGTCTGACCAACGGCAGCTATTGGAAAACCGTATTTCAAGGATACTCTCCTGCCCTGCGCAGTCTGCCTTGTTTCGCGATGCGGGCAGTCTGTCAATCGGGCAGCGTTGCGGCCCCTGCTGTGTGCAGGGGCCGCATTCGGGCGTTATGCCTTGTGCTTGACGATTTCACCCGACTTTAGCCGGGCAAAATAGCTGTGCATCTCGCGCTTGACGATCGGCATCAGCAGATACAGCGCCGTGATATTCACAACGGCCATCGCAAAGATCATCGCGTCAGAAAAGTCGATGACCGCCCCAAGCTGCGCCGCAGCCCCGATAACGATAAAGATGCAGAAGATCACCTTGAACACCGTTTCCGTCGTCTTGCCCTCGCCGAACAAGTAAGTCCAGGCCTTCAGGCCGTAGTAGGACCAGCTGATCATGGTTGAAAAGGCGAACAGGATCACCGCGATCGCCAGAACATAGGGGAACCAGCTGAACCCGGTTGCGAAGGCCGCCGATGTCAGACCGACACCCGAAGACCCGTCAACCGTCAGGATCGACGTTCCCGCCTCGTTCAGAACGAACAGCCCTGTGACCGGATCAACCACCAGCACACCGGAAATGGTAATGACCAGCGCCGTCATGGTGCAGATCACAACCGTGTCGATGAATGGCTCCAGCAAGGACACGATGCCCTCGGTCACAGGCTCTTTTGTTCGCACGGCAGAGTGGGCAATCGCCGCCGAACCCACGCCCGCCTCGTTCGAGAACGCGGCCCGTTTGAATCCCTGGATTAGCGCGCCGACAAGTCCGCCTGCAACACCAAGCCCCGAGAACGCGCCGGCAAAGATCTGACCGAAGGCCCAGCCGATCTTGTCATATTCAACCACAAGGATCATCAACGCCGCACCGACATAAAGGAGGCCCATGAACGGCACGACCTTTTCAGTCACCTGCGCGATGGATTTGATCCCGCCGACGATCACCGCGAACACCACCCCCGCAAAGATCACGCCGGTGATCCAGCCGGGAAAATCCCCCAGAATACCGGCAATCTGCGCATGTGCCTGATTGGCCTGAAACATGTTCCCGCCGCCCAATGCGCCACCGATCGTGAACACAGCAAAGACGGCCGCAAAGATCCTGCCGCCCGGGATGTTCCGCTCTGCGAACCCTTTGGTCATATAATACATCGGGCCACCGGACACGGTGCCGTCCGGATACTCGTTCCGGTATTTCACGCCCAGGGTGCATTCGGTGAACTTGGATGCCATTCCCAGAAGACCCGCAAGGATCATCCAGAAGGTGGCCCCCGGCCCGCCGATACCCACGGCAACCGCGACACCCGCGATATTGCCCAGACCGACGGTCCCCGACAATGCGGTGGTCAGCGCCTGAAAGTGGCTGACCTCGCCTGCATCATCGGGGTCGGAATAGTCACCTTTGACCAGACTGATGGCATGGCCAAAGGCGCGCAACTGGATAAACCCAAAGTAAATCGTAAACACAGAGGCAGCAACAACCAGCCACAAAACGATCCAGGGAAAACTGGTTCCCGGCAGAGGTGCAAAAATCAGATTGACGAACCACCCGGTGGACGAGGCAAAGACGTCATTGACTCGCTGATCGAAGGTCATCGCGTCCTGCGCATGTGCGGCAACCGGCAACAGCGCGGCAGAGGCCCCCACAAGGCCTTTGAATATATTGGTCATGTGATGTGCCCCTTTTCAAGGAATGATCGTGACGGGAACAGACGCGGACGCAACAAGGCGCCCTGCCACTCCGCCAAACAAACGCTCTTTCAGACCGCGGGCGCCAACGCGTCCGATGATGATCTGCGACGCACCCCGCTTGACAGCCAGATCGTCCAGAATATCGGCGGCATCGCCGTGAAAGACGTGACCTTCGATGTTCAGATCCGCCGCCTTTCCAGCTGCAATCGCAGGGTCAAGAACCCGCTCCCGCGCGGTCTTGATTTCCTCTTCGCGCCGCTTGTGACGCTGTTCGTTTTCTTCCGGTGTCTGAAAGGTGAATGGTGACCATTCGATCACATAGCACACGACAATCAGGCAATCGCCGATCGCCTTTGCCCTGTCCTCGGCAAAGGCAAGCGCCTTGCCGCCCGAAGCGGAGCCATCAAGCCCCACGACCAAAATTGTTTGTGTCATTTTTTGTCCCTGTCTGAAGTTTGCAAACTCTCTCAAGGGGATGCTCTGCTTACCTGACCGGGCTATATGACCCGATCAAAGTGCAAAGTTCGCGCGCCCCTTCTCACATGGGACTACATATTTTCAATAAATTCGCAAAAAATCGACATATGCCTGTGACATTTGGTCCAATTAACTGCCGAAATCGCAAATAAAAGGGAAATTGCTCAACTCTTGAAAATTATCGGGAACATTGCCTTTTGCCTTCGCGCAAAAACAAACAAGCCATGCAGGGAATCGCGGGCCTTGGGCCATGACCCCGCACAACACCGGCGGCAGATCGGTGCCGGATTTCGCGCACGGATGATACCCCATCCGCGCCGCGCCGTCTTCCACAGGTGGATAAGTCACGCAAACATCCCCCGATGCGCGGTTTTCTGCGGGAATTCGGCCCTTACCGCCATTGCTCTTGGACCCATGTCTGACTAGATAACCACAAATCGTACCAATCGCTGGAGCAGAACATGGCCGCCTATCAATACGTATATTTCATGGATGGTGTGTCCAAAACCTACCCCGGTGGCAAGAAATGCTTCGAGAATATCCGCCTGAACTTCCTTCCCGGTGTGAAAATCGGCGTCGTCGGTGTGAACGGCTCGGGTAAATCGACCCTGATGCGGATCATGGCCGGCATCGACAAGGATTTCGCAGGCGAGGCATGGGCCGCCGAAGGGGCGCATGTCGGCTATCTGCCGCAGGAACCCACGCTTGATGAAACCCTTGATGTGCGCGGCAACGTGATGCTGGGTGTCGCCCCGAAAAAGGCGATCCTCGACCGCTACAACGAACTTGCGATGAACTACTCGGACGAAACCGCCGACGAGATGGCGCAGTTGCAAGACGAGATCGACGCACAGAACCTGTGGGATCTGGACGCCCAGATCGACGTCTCGATGGAGGCCCTGCGCTGCCCCGCCGACGATGCCGATGTCACGACGCTTTCGGGCGGTGAAAAGCGCCGCGTCGCGCTGTGCAAGTTGTTGCTGGAACAGCCCGACATGCTGCTGCTTGACGAGCCGACCAACCACCTTGACGCCGAAACCATCGCATGGCTGCAAAACCACCTGATGGACTACAAGGGCACGATCCTGTGCGTCACCCACGACCGTTACTTCCTGGACAGCATCACCAGTTGGATTCTGGAACTGGACCGTGGCGCGGGTATCCCGTGGGAAGGCAACTATTCCAGTTGGCTGGAGCAAAAGGCGAAACGCCTGAGCCAGGAATCGCGCGAGGACAAATCGCGTCAGAAAACGCTGGAACGCGAACTCGACTGGATGCGTCAGGGTGCCAAGGCACGTCAGGCCAAATCCAAGGCCCGGATCAGTGCCTATAACGATATGGCCAACCAGTCGGAACGTGAAAAGATGGGCAAGGCCCAGATCATCATCCCGAACGGTCCGCGCCTTGGTGAAAAGGTGATCGAGGTCGAAGGGCTGAAAAAGGCCATGGGCGACAAGCTGTTGATCGAGGATCTATCGTTCTCGATCCCGCCCGGCGCGATTGTCGGCGTGATCGGCCCGAACGGCGCGGGTAAAACCACGTTGTTCCGGATGATGACCGGACAGGAACAGCCCGACGAGGGCAGCGTGACCTTCGGTGACACCGTCGATCTGTCCTATGTTGATCAGTCCCGCGACGATCTGGACGCGCACAAATCCGTCTGGGAGGCGATCACCGACGCCTCTGAAATCATCCAGCTGGGCGAGGCTGAAATGAACAGCCGCGCCTATTGCTCTGCGTTCAACTTCAAGGGCGGCGACCAGCAGAAAAAGGTCGGCATCCTGTCGGGCGGCGAACGCAACCGCGTCCACATGGCGCGGCTGCTGAAATCGGGCGGCAACGTGCTGCTGCTTGATGAGCCGACCAACGACCTTGACGTCGAAACGCTTCGTGCGCTTGAAGATGCGCTGGTCGACTTTGCCGGATGCGCCGTGGTCATCAGCCACGATCGTTTCTTCCTAGACCGGATCTGCACCCATATTCTGGCATTCGAGGGCGACGCCCATGTCGAGTGGTTCGAGGGCAACTTCGAGGATTACGAAGAAGACAAAAAGCGCCGTCTGGGTGCCGACGCGCTGGAACCCAAGCGGGTGAAGTTCAAGAAGTTCGTAAGGTAAAAGTCAGCAAAAGGGGCGCAATAGCGCCCCTTTTTTGAATCAGATCAAATCCAGACCCGCTCGATAAACCAATAGCCGCCAACCAGTGCGATCCCCAAAGACGCAGGGTTGCTGATGCGGCTTCGATACCAGTCCTTTTGCCGGAACCATGCGCCCACCGCCAGAAACGCCAGTGCGATCACCGTCAACTGGCCCAGTTCGACGCCGATGTTGAACCCGATAAGGCCAAGCACGAAACGCTGCGGGTCAAGGCCGATCTCTCCCAAAACCGACGCGAACCCCAACCCGTGCAAGAGGCCGAAGGCGAACACCACAAAGGGGCGCCAGCGGATGATGTCCTTTGTCAGAATGTTTTCCACGGCCACATAGACAATGGATGCCGCGATCAACGGCTCGACGATTGTGGCGGGCACGGTGACATATCCCAGAATTCCCAAGGCAAGCGCGACCGTATGGGCAAGGGTGAATGCCGTAACCTGAAGCAGCAAGGGGCGCGCCTTCAGTGACAGGAAAAACAGCCCCAACACGAACAGGATATGATCCAGCCCCTTGGGCAGGATATGCTCGAACCCGATCTTGATATAGGTGCCGAACGCCCGCAGCGCGCCCTCGTTCGCGGTGCCCGTGCGCGGAATGACCGCAGAGCTTTGTCCGTCGGTCAGATAGCCGGTATAGGCCGTCTCGGCCGCGCCAGTCTGACGCAAGACCAACGGGCCGAAACTGCGATCCCAACCGACCGTCACGCCTTCGTCGTTCGCGGGCAGGATGGCGGTCATGGAAATATGCGAATCCCGCGGCAGGTCGATATCGCCGATATCGCCGATCACAACGGCCGTTAGGTCGGGGATGATCCGCTCAGGCCCCACCATAATGTTCAAACCGGCCTGCATCTGCGGCCAGAACCTGCGAAAATCCGCCTCCATCGCCTCGGGGTCTTTGGCGCGCAGGCTGTCATAGTCTTTGGCTTGCGCCGCCTCGTTGGTGTCGGTCACATCGGTCAGATTGATCCCCGCAACAAAGGCCTCGACGTTCAGTTGCAGATCCAGCGTCAGGGATTGCCCCTCGATCATAAGATCGGCAATCGCGGGCCGCACCTCGTGCGCGGCGGCGGCAAAGGCTGTGGCGGCGATCACAAACATGGCACAGAGACTTGACTTCACCCCCGCAAAGCGCACCCTCTGGGGTGTTCGAAAAAGGATCGTGTCGCGCATGTTCAATCTCCGTTCACTGACTATCTGCCTTGCACTGGGCCTGACCGCAAGCCCGACCCTATCCCATGAGTTCTGGCTTGATCCAACTGATTTTCAAGTCGAAACGGGTCAAAAAATCGTGGCGGATATAAAGGTCGGCCAGGATTTCAAGGGCGGCACATATTCCTACATGCCCCGCGCCTTTGTCCGGTTCGACATCGCCGCAGGCGATGCAATGGCCCCTGTCGAAGGGCGCATGGGCAATATTCCCGCCGTTGATACCGCGCCCTTGGCGGATGGCCTGAACATCCTTGTCCACCAGACCACCGATACGGTTCTGACCTATACCGAGTGGGAAAAGTTTACCGGCTTCGTCAAGCACAAGGATTTCAAAGGCGTTCTGGAACGTCACGCCGAACGCGGGCTGGCAGAGGAAAAGTTCAAAGAGGTCTATTCGCGCTATGCCAAAAGCCTTGTCGCCGTCGGGGATGGCAAGGGCACAGATCGCACCTTCGGGATGGAGACCGAGATCGTCGCATTGGCGAACCCCTATACCGATGACCTCAGCGCCGGACTGCCGGTGAAGGTTCTGTATCAGGGCATGCCCCGCGCCGATGCGCAGGTCGAAATCTTTGACCGCAATGCGAACGCCGAGGTGGTGACAACAACAACGCGCACCGACAGTCAGGGAATCGCGATGATCCCGGTGCTGGCGGGTCACACCTATATGGTGGATGCGGTCGTTCTGCGGGAACCCGATGCCGCCAAGGCGGAGCAGACACAGGCCCTGTGGGAAAGCCTGTGGGCCAACCTGACCTTTGCAGTGCCCGGTTAGCTGCATTGCGCAGCACGCCCTATACAATCCGAAAAAACCGCAGTATGAGGCGCAATCAAGTTCCGCAGGCAGATCCTGCGGGGCAACGCGCCTGCCTGATGGATGGTCCATTTATTCGGCGCTGACACACAGTCCGAAAGATTGACATGACACAGATTGAAGGCATCGTTTCGCCGCTTGCACAGGCGTTGACAAAACGTGGTTACACTGACCTGACCCCCGTTCAGAAAGCAATGGCCGACCCGGCACTTGTGAACTCCGACGTTCTGGTTTCCGCCCAGACCGGCTCGGGCAAGACCGTCGCGTTCGGCCTTGCCATTGCCCCCACCCTTCTGGGTGATTCGGAAACCTTTGGCCGCGCCGATATTCCCCTGACATTGATCGTGGCACCCACCCGTGAACTGGCGCTTCAGGTCAGCCGGGAACTGGAATGGCTTTACGCGCTGACAGGCGCGAAAATCGCGACCTGCGTCGGCGGCATGGACATGCGCAACGAGCGTCGCACGCTGGAGCGTGGCGCGCATATCGTTGTCGGCACCCCCGGCCGTCTGAAAGACCACATTCTGCGCAAGTCGCTGGACATGTCCGCCATGCGCGCCATCGTTCTGGACGAAGCCGATGAAATGCTGGACCTCGGGTTCCGCGAAGATCTGGAATTCATTCTGGGCGAAGCCCCCGAAGACCGCCGCACGCTGATGTTCTCGGCCACGGTGCCCCGTTCCATCGCAGCCCTTGCCAAAAGCTATCAAAAAGACGCCGTGCGCGTGTCCACCACAGCCGAGCGCGACCAGCACGTCGACATCGAATACCGCGCCATGACCGTTGCCACTTCGGACCGCGAGAACGCAATCATCAACGTTCTGCGCTATTACGAGGCACGCAATGCTCTTGTGTTCTGCGGCACCCGCGCGATGGTCAACCACCTGACGGCACGGCTCAACAATCGCGGTTTCTCGGTCGTGGCCCTGTCGGGCGAACTGTCGCAGAACGAACGCAGCCATGCGCTTCAGGCGATGCGCGACGGGCGCGCTCGGGTTTGCGTCGCAACCGATGTGGCCGCCCGCGGCATCGACTTGCCCGGTCTGGAACTGGTTGTTCACGCCGATCTTCCGTCGAACTCTGAAACCTTGCTGCACCGCTCTGGCCGGACCGGCCGTGCGGGCAACAAAGGCGTCAGCGCCATCATCGTTCCCCAGAACTTTCGCAAAAAGGCAGAGCGCCTTTTGCAGGGCGCCAAGGTCAACGCCACATGGGCCCCGCCCCCGTCCGCGACCGAAGTCATCGGCCGTGACAACGAGCGCCTTCTGGGCGATCCGATGCTGACAGAGCCGGTGGGCAAGGACGATCTGCCGTTCGTGCAGCAGCTCCTGGAGCTGCACACCCCAGAGCAACTGGCCGCAGCCTTTGTCCGCGTTTACCGCGCCAAAAGCTCTGCCCCGGAGGAGCTGAACGACAAGCCACTGGACACCAAGAAGCCCGCGAAAGAGGACTTTGGCGCCAGCGTCTGGATTTCGGTGTCTGTCGGTCGCAACCAGAACGCAGAGCCACGCTGGCTGTTGCCGCTGCTGTGCCGATCGGGTGACATCACAAAGCAGGAAATCGGTGCGATCCGCATGCAGCCCGAAGAAACCCATGTGCAGTTGGCTGCCGGTTGCTTTGACGCTTTCATGACGGCGATCGGTCCCAAGGCCGAACTGGAAGACGGCATTCGCGTGACCCGGATGAACGGCACCCCCGAAGGCGCAGACAGCCCGCGCCCCGAACGGGCAGAGCGTGGACCGCGCCCCGAGCGCAGCGAGCGCCCCGCCTTTGGCGAGCGCAAGCCCTACACGCCAAAAGACGATGCCGCACCGCGCAAGCCCTACTCTCCAGACCGGAACGCCGATGATGCGCCGCGCACCTCGACGCCCTATGTCAAAAAGCCCTATGCGGCGAAATCCGACGCGGGCCGCAAACCCTATCTGCCGGAAACGACAGATGGCGCGGTAACAGAGCGGGCAAAGCCGAAAGGCAAGTTCAGCCAGAAGCCGCCCTACAAATCCGAAGGCAAGCCAGCGGGCAAACCCGCCTATCGTTCCGAAGGCAAGCCGTCGAGTGACAAACCGGCGTTCAAGGGCGGCAAGCCGACAGGCGGCAAGCCTCCGTTCAAGGGTAAACCGGCGGCGGCGGGCAAATTTGCAAAGGCGGGCGATTCATCGGTCAGCCTGCGCAAGCCCCGCACCAAGCCCGCAAAGTAACCTGACCCCGGCTTGAAATAGCGGACAGACGCGAAATCCTGACCAATTTTCGCGTCTGTCAACACCCCTCGATCCTGCTAGACTGTTCATGGCGGCGCACAGCCGATCCGTGAATGTGACAACACGCAGGACAGCACGATGACGTCAAAACCCCTTTGGAAACTGCTGCGGCTGACACGTGTCATGTGGATCCGCATGTCCTTGATCGCGCTGTTGTCCGTCTTTGCTGCGGTGGCAAGCGTTGTATTGCATCCCTTCATCCCCGCGTTCCTGAACACCCTGCTGACATCTGAAGGGGTCATGCCGGTCCTGACAATTCTTGCCTCCAGCATGCTGGCCGTCGTCACCTTTTCGCTCAGCGTCATGGTCACGGCCCATCAGGCGGCATCGTCACAGGTGACGCCGCGTGCGCACCGCCTGCTGTTGGAAGACACGACAACCCAAACCGTGCTGGCCACCTTTCTGGGCGCATTCATCTTTGCGCTGGTGTCGATCATCGTGATCAGTGCCGAACTTTATGGCGGCAGGTCCGTCGCTGTCATCTTTATCGTCGCGCTTTTTGTGATCGGGTTGGTCGTGGTCGCCATCCTGCGCTGGATCGAGCATCTGTCCTCTCTGGGCAGCATGGACGATACGACGCGGATGGTGGAACGGGTGGCTAAAAAGGGCATGGCCATGCGTATGTCCGCCCCCTGCATGAAGGCGCAGCCTTTGAAAACAGTCCCGAAAAAGGCCAAACCCCTGCCCGCGAATGCCTTTGGCTATGTGCAGTTCATTGATATTTCAAGCCTTACCGCCAGCGCCGAAAAGCATGATCTGAAAATCTATATCCATGAAAGTCCGGGCCATTTTGTCACCCCGGAAAGCCCGCTTTTGTCCTATGTCGGGCAGGCGGACGACATCGGGGATCATTTGCGAAACGCCTTTGTCATCGACGACATGCGCACCTTCGATCAGGATCCGCGCTTTGGCCTGATTGTGCTGGCCGAAATCGCCGCAAGGGCGCTGTCACCGGGGATCAACGACGCGGGCACCGCGATCGACATCATCACCCGCAGCACCGGCATCCTCAGCACCTTCAAGGATGAAACCACAGACACCGCCAAGGGGCACCCGAATGTTTTCGTCGCACCCCTGTCCGCCGATGACCTGATCGAGGACGCCTTTTCCCCGATCATCCGCGATGGCGCTGGTGTGCTGGAGGTCCAGACCCGCGTGATGAAATCACTGTCCTATCTGGCGACACATGACACCCCCGCTCTGGCCAATGCGGCCCGCAAAATGGCAAAACGCGCCCTCGGTTATGCCGAAGACGCGTTGTTGCTGGACGAGGACAAGGCACGCTTGCGCGCGCTTATGCCCAAGGCTTAGCCTCTATTCGGCGGCGTCCAGATAGCTTTCCAGCGGCGGGCAGGTGCAGACCAGATTGCGGTCGCCGAACACGTTGTCGACACGGCCCACGGGTGGCCAGTATTTGTCGACACGGAACGCCCCCGGCGGGAAACATCCCTGCTCGCGCGAATAGGGTCTGTCCCAATCGGCGACCAGATCCTGCACCGTGTGCGGGGCGTGTTTCAACGGGTTGTTCGTGGCGTCCATCGTGCCATCCTCGACCGCGCGGATCTCTTCGCGGATCGCCAGCATGGCGCTGATGAACCGGTCGAGTTCCGCCTTGGTTTCGCTTTCCGTCGGCTCTACCATCAGGGTTCCAGCCACGGGCCAGCTCATCGTCGGGGCGTGAAAGCCGTTGTCGATCAACCGCTTGGCGATGTCATCCACGGTGATATGCGCGGTCTCGTCGAACGGGCGTGTGTCCAGAATGCATTCGTGCGCGACGCGGCCCTGCCGCCCCTTGAACAGCACCTCATAGGATCCGTGCAGGCTGGCCGCGATATAGTTCGCGTTCAGGATCGCCACCTTGGTCGCCTGCGTCAGGCCAGCGCCCCCCATCAGCAGGCAATAGGACCAGCTGATCGGCAGGATCGACGCGGACCCGTAAGGCGCCGCCGACACCGGCCCTTCGGCGCCGCCGGTTTCGGGGTGTCCGGGCAGGAACGGCGCCAGATGCGCCTTGACGCCGATCGGCCCCATGCCCGGCCCGCCGCCGCCATGCGGAATGCAGAACGTCTTGTGCAGGTTCAGGTGGCTGACGTCGCCGCCGATCTGTCCGGGCTGCGACAGGCCGACCATCGCGTTCAGGTTCGCACCGTCGATATAGACCTGCCCGCCAAAGCGGTGGGTGATCTCGCAGACCTCTTTCACCGTCTCCTCGAACACGCCGTGGGTCGAGGGGTAGGTGATCATGCAGGCCGCCAGATTGTCGCCTGCCGCCTCTGCCTTGGCGCGGAAATCGGCTACGTCGATATCGCCGTTCGAGGCAGAGCGCACCACCACAACCTCCATCCCGGCCATCTGGGCCGAGGCGGGATTGGTGCCATGGGCCGACACCGGGATCAGGCAGATGTTGCGGTGCGTGTCGCCATTCGACCGGTGGTAGGCCGCAATCGTCAGCAGCCCCGCATATTCGCCCTGCGCCCCGGAATTGGGCTGCATCGACATCGCATCATATCCGGTGATCTGGCACAGCTTCGCGCTGAGGTCTTCCAGCATTTCGGCATAGCCGCCCGCCTGATCCTTGGGGGCAAAGGGATGCACCTGGCCGAATTCGGGCCATGTGACCGGCATCATTTCGACCGCTGCGTTCAGCTTCATTGTGCAAGACCCCAGCGGGATCATCGAGCGGTCAAGCGCAAGGTCTCGGTCCGCCAGGCGACGCATATACCGCATCATCTCGGCCTCGGCGCGGTTCATGTGAAAGATCGGATGGGTCAGAAAGGCCGACTGCCGGATCAACGCCTCGGGCACGGCGATGTCGGGAACTGCAAGGTCCACGTCGGCCTCCAGCCCGAAGGCACGCCAGACCTTCCCGATGATCTCGGGATCGACCATCTCGTCAACCGAGATACCGATGCGATCCGCGCCCACCTTGCGCAGGTTGATGCCCTCGGCCACGGCGGACCGCAGGATCACGCCCTGCATCGCGCCAACCTGCACCGTCACCGTGTCAAAGAACGCGGCGGGCTGCACATCAAAGCCCGCATCGCGCAGGCCGCGGGCCAGACGCACCGCGTTGAAATGCACCATTTCGGCAATGCCGCGCAGGCCTTTCGGCCCATGGAACACCGCAAAGAACGACGCCATCACCGCCAGCAAGGCCTGCGCCGTGCAGACATTCGACGTCGCCTTTTCGCGGCGGATATGCTGTTCGCGGGTTTGCAGCGACAACCTGTAGGCCCGCCCGCCGCGGGCATCCACCGACACCCCCACGATCCGACCCGGCATGTTGCGCTTGAACGCGTCCTTGCACGACATGAACGCGGCATGTGGCCCGCCATAGCCCAAGGGCACGCCGAACCGCTGGGCGCTGCCCACGGCGATGTCGGCATCCATTGCGCCGGGTTCCTTCAGCAGCGTCAGCGCCAGAAGGTCCGTCGCCATGACTGCGACCGCCTTGGCCGCATGAAGGGCCGCGATGGGCGCGGTAAAGTCCTGAATATGGCCATAGGTGCCGGGATACTGGAAAATCGCGCCGAACACCTGTTCGGGCACCAGCGTTTCTGGCGCGCCGACGATCAGCTCGATCCCCAAAGGGTGCGCCCGCGTCCGCATCACGGCGATGTTTTGCGGATGGCAGTTTTCATCGACAAAGAACGCCCGCGCCTTCGACTTTGCCACGCGCTCTGCCATCACCATCGCCTCGGCGCAGGCTGTTGCCTCGTCCAGAAGCGACGCGTTGGCCACCTCCAGCCCTGTCAGGTCGGCAATCATCGTCTGAAAGTTCAGCAGCGCCTCCAGCCGGCCTTGGGCAATTTCCGGCTGGTAGGGCGTGTACGCCGTATACCATGCCGGATTTTCCAGGATATTCCGCTGGATCGCGGGTGGCGTCACGGTGCCGTAATAGCCCTGCCCGATCAGACTGGTCATCACCTTGTTCTTGCCCGCAACCTTGCGCATCTTTTGCAGGATCGCGTGCTCCGTCATCGGGGCCCAGTCCAGTGGCGTGGGCTGGCGGATGCTGGCAGGCACTGTCTGGTCGATCAACTCGTCCAGCGAACCGACCCCCAGAACGGCCAGCATATCGGCCATCTCGGACGGAGACGGGCCGATATGACGGCGGTTGGCGAAATCATAGGTATCGTAGTCTGTCGGGGTGAAGGGCATCAAAAGCCTCCTTTAACCGATGAATTTCTTATAGGCGGCTTCGTCCATCATGTCGTCCAGCGCCGACATATCCTCGACCGACATCTTGAACATCCAGGCCGCGCCCATCGGGTCCTCGTTCACCAGACCGGGGTTATCGGTCAGGGCCGAATTGACCTCGACGATCTCGCCGTCCAGGGGCGCCAGAATATCGGACGCGGCCTTGACGCTTTCGATCACGACGACCTCGTCGTCCTTGGTCACCGCAGTGCCTTCTTCGGGCAGTTCCACGAACACCACGTCACCCAGCTGTGTCGAGGCATGTTCTGTGATGCCGACCACAATCAGGTCGCCTTCGATGTCCAGCCATTCGTGCTCTTCTGTAAATTTCATCGCTATTGTCCCTTGTTAGCGTTTGTAGGTGTTGGGTAGGAAAGGCATGTCGGCCACGCGCGCGGGCAGGCGTTTGCCCCGCACGTCGCCGTAGATCACTATGCCCGTGGCGGCATTGCCCGCCATCACATAGCCCATCGACATCGGCCCTTCGATCGAGGGGCCAAAGGCGCCGGATGTGACCTCGCCAATCGGCGCGCCGCCCTCGGGGGTCGCGTAAAGCAGGGTGCCCGCACGCATCGGTGCACGCCCCTCGGGCAAAAGACCGATCCGCCTGCGGGTCGTCCCCTCGGCCAGTTCGCGCAGGATACGGTCGGCACCGGGAAAGCCACCGGCACGCGCCCCGCCGGTGCGCCGCGCCTTCTGGATCGCCCATGTCAGCGCGGCCTCGACCGGGCTGGTCGTCTCGTCGATGTCATGGCCATAAAGGCACAACCCCGCCTCCAGCCGCAGACTGTCGCGGGCACCCAGGCCGATCGCCTGAACCGCGTCCATCTTCAAAAGGGCATCGGCAAAGCCTGTCGCCTCGACGGCAGGAACCGAAATCTCAAAGCCGTCCTCGCCGGTGTAGCCAGAGCGCGACACCCAGATTTCGCCGCCGCTGATCGGCAGAATGGCGGCATCCATGAATTTCATATCGCTGGCCTCGGGTGCGATGCGTTCCAGCGCCCGTTCGGCCATCGGGCCCTGCAGGGCGATCAACGCGCGGTCCTCGATCACCTCGATATCGCAGGTGTCCGACAGACGGGCGCGCAGATGGGCGATGTCGGCGTCCTTGCAGGCGGCGTTGACCACCAGAAACAGGTGGTCGCCACGGTTGGCAACCATCAGGTCATCCAGAATTCCGCCCGCGTCATTGGTGAACATCGCATAGCGCTGGCGCCCTTCGGCAAGGCCCAGAACATCGACGGGAACAAGGGCTTCCAGCGCAAGGGCGGCGTCTGCCGTATTACCGGATTTGGCACGCAGTATAACCTGCCCCATGTGGCTGACGTCGAACAGACCGGCGGCGGCGCGGGTGTGAAGATGCTCTTTCATCACGCCAAGCGGGTATTGAACGGGCATGTCGTAGCCCGCAAAGGGCACCATTTTTGCCCCCAGTTCGACATGCAGGTCGTAAAGACAAGTGCGTTTCAGATCAGGCATCTGCCATCCCTTTCTCGCCGGTTCGGAAGAACTGGCATCATTGAACGTGCCACGACTGGCCCGTATTTGATGCCCCCTCTGTCCCTTCGCCTGAGATCGTTATCCCTTCGGCGGACGCCTGCGCGCCTCTCTCCAGAGTTTTGAACAGCGTCGGTCCTTTGGGCCTGAGAGTTTACCGGGGCGGTTGCTCCTTCGGCACTGGAGATCCAGATTCTCCCGTCGCTGATGTCGAAATCTCTAGTTGATGTGCCGTATTCCGGCAAGGGCTTGTATTCGGAAAATTATTCATCAACATCCCGGCGTATGGTTCATAATTATTTCTTCGGCTACGGCAGCCTGGTCAACCGGCAGACCCATGGCTACGGTCAGGCGCATCCCGCGCACCTGACCGGCTGGCGGCGGGTGTGGCGGCACACCGCCCTGCGGCCTGTGGCTTTTCTGACCGGCGAGCCCGCTGCGGGCACGGTGATCGACGGGCTGATCGCGCATGTTCCGAATGACGATTGGGCCGCGCTGGACGAACGGGAATTCGCCTATGACCGCATAGCACTGAATGGTGCGGACCTGATGCATCCCGTGACCACCCCGATAGATGTGCAGATCTATGCTGTCCCCGCGGGGAAACATGGCGCGACGACAGCGCAGCATCCGATCCTGCTCAGCTATCTCGATGCGGTTGTGCAGGGCTATCTGACCGAGTTCGGAGAGGACGGCGCGCGGCGCTTTTTCGACACCACGGGCGGCTGGGATGCCCCGATCCTGAATGACCGCCACACCCCGCAATACCCAAGGGCGCAGCGCCTGACCAAGGGGGAAACCGCCTTTGTCGACAGCGCCCTGGCGGCAACCGGAAAGCGCTGCTAACCGCCGCTGCGGCAACAGTCGGTGGCGGATCAGGCCGCAGTCAGGCCGCAGTCAGGTCTTGGCGCGGATTGTCTGCAAAAGCGGCATGAACGATGCCATATCCGGCCCATGCGCCTGCCCTGTGACGGCTAGGCGCAGCGGCATGAACAGTGCCTTGCCCTTGCGGCCCGTCGCCTCTTTCACGGCGCTGGTCCATGCCCCCCACGTCTCGGGGGTGTAGGGCGCGTCGGGCAGAAGGGTCATGGCGGTCGCGATGAACTCTTTGTCCTCGTCAGCGATCACCGGCTCTGCGCCGTCACGGCACAGGGTCCACCATTGGGCCAGATCAGCCTTGACGGTGATATTCTCGCGCGCGACTTCCCAGAATGCGGTGGCCTTGTCATCGGGCACGCCAAGGGCCGCGATCTGGTCCTTCATCGCCGAAAACGGCAGGCTGTGGTTGTGCTTTGCAGTCAGCGGGAACAGATCCTGTTCGTCGAATTTTGTCGGCGCAGCGCCAAAGCGCGTGATGTCGAAACCTTCGATCAGCTCGTTCATCGAGCTGCGCAACTCCACCGGATCGGCAGAGCCGAGACGCGCCATCAGCGACAACAGCGCCATAGGCTCGACCCCCGCCGCACGCAGGTCGCGCAGGGACAGGGTGCCAAGACGTTTCGACAACGCCTCGCCCTGCGGGCCGGTCAGCAGCGAATGGTGGGCGAAGGAGGGAACAGCGCCGCCAAGCGCCTGAATAATCTGGATTTGCGTGGCGGTATTGGTCACATGATCGGACCCGCGCACGATGCTTGTCACACCCATTTCGATGTCATCGACAACCGACGCAAGCGTATACAGAACCTGCCCGTCGCCGCGGATCAGCACCGGGTCAGAGACCGAAGCGGCATCAATGGAAATGTCGCCCAGAATGCCGTCGGTCCATTCGATCCGCTGTTGGTCCAGCTTGAACCGCCAATGACCGGACCGCTCTGCGCGCAGGGTGTCTTTCTGGGTTTCCGACAGGTTCAGCGCGGCACGGTCATAGACCGGCGGCTTGCCCATATTCAGTTGCTTCTTGCGCTTCAGGTCCAGCTCGACCGGTGTCTCGAAACATTCGTAGAAGCGGCCGATGGACCGCAGTTCGTCCGCCGCCGCATGATAACGGTCCAGCCGCAACGACTGCCGCTCGATACGGTCCCAGGTCAGGCCCAGCCATTCCAGATCTTCCATGATCCCGTCGGCATATTCCTGCTTCGATCGGTCCTGATCGGTGTCATCCAGCCGCAGGATGAATGTGCCGCCTGCCTTGCGGGCAATCATGAAATTCATCAGCGCGGTGCGCAGGTTTCCGATGTGGATATAGCCGGTGGGGGACGGGGCAAAACGGGTAACGGTCATGGCAATCTCCTGTTGGCGCCCGTCTTTCACAGACGCGGGCTTTTGTCCATATCGGGCGGGATTGACGGCGGCGCGCATCCTATGCACACTTTATGCACAGACGATGTGCATCGGTGCAGGCTCGTCCAGACGAGGCTCCGCACTAACTGCCACTCAGGATTTTTAAATCAGGAGGAGTTTCAATGTCCCTTTCCCCGAAACTGACCCGCCGTCAGGCCCTTGTCACAGCCGCCGGCCTTCCCCTGGCGGCAAGTGCCGCGTTGACCGGACGCGCCTACGCGAGCGCCGGGATGATGGGCGCGGCCACCCCGCAGTTCAACCGCTTTGCACTGGGCGGATTCGAGGTTACCGCGCTGCTGGCCGGCACCCGGACCGTAGAGGCACCGCAGAACATCTTTGGCCTGAATGTCACCCCCGAGGAGTTCGGAAGCGTCTCTGACGACAACTTTATCCCGGCCGACAAGACACAGTTTTTCTTTACGCCGACCGTGGTGAACACGGGCACGGAACTGGTGCTGTTCGACACCGGCCTCTCGGCCGAGGGGATCATTGCTGCGCTGGCGGCGGCGGGCTATTCCCCCGATCAGATCGACGTGGTGGTCCTGACGCATATGCACGGCGACCATATCGGCGGCATGGGCACGGCAGAGGCACCGACATTCCCGAATGCCCGATATGTCACCGGCGCGACCGAATTCGACTATTGGGACATGGCCGCGAACGAAGGGTTCGAGAAGGGCGTGCGCCCTGTCGCCGAAAAGATGACCTTTATCAACGATGGTGGCAGTGTAGCGTCGGGGATCACCGGCATGGATGCCTTCGGCCATACGCCCGGTCACATGGGGTATATGCTGGAAAGCGAAGGGCAGCAGCTTATGTTGACTGCCGATCTGGCGAACCATTATGTCTGGTCCCTTGGCTATCCCGACTGGGAGGTCAGTTTTGACGTCGACAAAGCGGCCGCTGCTGCCTCGCGCCGCCGCGTTCTGGGCATGCTTGCGGCGGACAAGGCCCCGTTCATCGGATACCATATGCCGTTTCCGGCAATGGGCTTCATCGAGGCGAAAGACAGCGGATTCCGCTTTGTCCCTGCCAGCTACCAGATGATGCTTTGACCAGGGTAGCCGCACGTTGATCCAAAGAAGGCGCCATTGGCGCCATTCCTTCTGGCACTTCGTGCTGCTTTGCGTTTCGCGCAGGGATATTTAAGCCAAGAAGAGGATTAGGTTCTTTTTGGAAAAAATATCCACGCGCGAAGCGCAAATCACCGGGGTCTTGGCAGCCGCCAGACGATAAGGGCGACAAGGCCGAAGGCGGCAATGTTATAGAGCAATCCGCCGCCGATCGCGTTTGCATAGATGTCGTGCGGCACTGCGGCAGGTGATCCAAGGGCCTGAAGGCGCGAGAAGAAGATCTCTCCGACGATTGCCACACCGAAGGCGCCGCCAACCTGTTGGAAGGATTGCAGCGCACCCGAGGCGGAGCCGGTATCCCGGCCCTCGATATTCGAGAGCACGGTTTGGAACATCGGCGAGATCGCCGTGCCAAGGCCGACGCCCCCGATCAGCAACGGCACCGCAAATTGCATCCAGACGATGTCGTCAACCGTGTGCTGCACGACGATGCGAAGCCAGACCATCGCGGTCGTCAGCAGAACCCCGCCCACGGCAATCCGGCGGCGGGGCCAGCGCACCCCGAGCCGCCCCGAGACGACCGAAGCGATCAGCACCCCGACCGAGAACGGCAGTGTGGTCAGGCCCGATTGCAAGGGCGTCAGGCCATAGCCGTTCTGCAAATAAAGCGCGAGCATAAGGAAAAAGCCGGGAATGCCGGAAAACAGGACCATGACCATCCCGGTTCCCACCATGAAATTCGCGTTCTCCATCAGGCTGACAGGCAACAACTGCGGCCCCCCGCAGGCCGCCTGCCGGCGTTGCCACAGCACAAAAAGCACCGCTGCGGGCACTGATGCTGCCATCATGGCAAAGCACCAGAGCGGCCAGCCCGCCTGGCGACCCTCGATCAGCGGGAAGATCACCAGAAGCAGCGCCACCATGGCGATCGCGATGCCGATAAAATCGTTCTTCAGACCCTTTGCGCCGGGCACTTCTGGCAGATACCTGAGCGCGGCAAAGATCGCGATCACGCCGACAGGGATGTTCACCAGAAAGATCGGGCGCCAGCCGAGGCCATAGATATCCGCCCCGATCAGAACCCCGCCCAGCAACGGCCCCGTGACCGACGCAAGGCCCGCCGACAATCCGAATAACGCATAGGCCATGCCGCGTTCGTGGGGCGCGAACAGCGCCGGAACGATGCCCAGCGTTTGCGGCGTCATCATCGCGCCGCCTATGCCCTGCAGCACCCGCGCCGCCACCAGCGTTTCCATCGAGGGCGCAAGACCGCAAAGCGCCGATCCGAAGGTGAACACGCCCACCCCCCACACAAACATCCGCCGCCGCCCCAGAATATCGCCCAACCGCCCTGCTGGCAAAAGCCCCAGCGCGAAAACAAGGATATAGCCCGCCACGACCCATTCGATCTGGCTGCTTGTCGCGCCAAAGGCTTTTTGAAGGCTGGGCAGGGCCACGTTCACGATGGTGACGTCGATCAGGTTCATGAACCCCGCGATCAACAGGACGGCCATTGCAATCCAGCGGCCCTGAAGGCCCATGCCGGGCTGTGCCGTATCCAAGGGGGTTTGCATCCTGTTGTCCTTTCGCAAGACAGACCGTCGGCAGCCCGAAGCCCGCCAGCCGGATAAGCTGAACCGTTACCCCGCAACTTCAACCCTGCACAAGCCGAAGATCATGATTGTCTCGGGACGGGAGGTGCCCTAGCGTCGGCCCATGACCAGATATACCCCGATCCCCGCCCTGCTTGTCGCCCCGAATGGTGCGCGCAAGACCAAAGCCGATCATCCGATGCTGCCTGTCAGCATCCCCGAGACCGTCGCCGTTGCCACCGCCTGTTTCAGGGCGGGCGCGGGGGGGCTGCATGCGCATGTGCGCGATGCGGAGGGGGCGCATGTTCTGGATGCCGGGCATTATACGGAATTGCTGGCCGAAATGGCGCGGGCGGTGCCGGATATGATGGTGCAGATCACCACAGAGGCAGTCGGCAAGTATTCGGCGGCAGAGCAGCGCGCGCTGGTCGCCGCCGTGCGCCCGCGCCATGTATCGGTCGGCCTGCGCGAGATGCTGTCGGACGGGGACACCCCTGCTGCGACGCGGTTCTACCGGGATGCCGCCGAGGCGGGTTGCCGGGTGCAGCATATCCTTTACCACCTTGATGACATCGCCACGATGCGGCAGGCCGTTGCCGATGGCATCGTGCCGGCGGACGATCTGGAAATCCTGCTGGTGCTGGGGCGCTATACCGACGGGCAACAGTCCGACCCGGCAGAGCTGGACCGGATGGTAGCCGCGCTGCATGCCTATGACTCGCCCCCCGCCTGGGCGCTCTGCGCCTTTGGCGCGGCGGAAACCGACTGCCTGATCCGCGCCCACCGGATGGGCGGCAAAATGCGCGTCGGGTTCGAGAACTCGCTGCAGATGCGCGACGGGTCGATCGCGGCGGACAACGTCGAGCGGGTGCGCGAGGTTGCGGGGCTGATGCGGGAATAGGGGGGAGTGAGCAAGTGGTGGGGGGCAGATAAGGACTAATAGCAATGTGTGTAGGTTTCTTTGAACTGGGCAATGCGTACGCGAAGAGTGCAGATTTTCTCAGTAATGCCGCTTCGTTGGAAACATTCAAGATACCCCGCGACGAGCCGATCGACTTCTTGTACGCGCATGCCTTCGAGTTGATGCTCAAGGGCTGCTTGATCGCAGTCGATCCCACGGAAGATGTGGAACGTTTCAGACATAATCTCGAGTGCCTTTACGATACGCTAAAGTCGCGGAATAGCCTCGAAGGTCTAATCATTAATGTCGAACTAGCGATCAAGGAACGCTGGAAACAGCATCTGCAAGGCGCGCGCGACAGGTTCAAAGCGCGTCTCGACTTAGGAGTTCTTTCCACTGGGGAGAGCGAAGATTTTGGCATCTTGGGAAACGATGTGATCGGTGAACAGCTTCCCGATCTGCGGAGGCAGGTCGTTTGGTTAAGCAACCGGCACAAGAACGGCGGCGGCCATTTCCGTTACTCTAAATGCGGTTGGGACAACACGGAATACATTAAAGATTTTGGTCTTTCCGATAATGTCGTCTGGAAATCATCGCATTGGGCATGCGAAGAGATATATGATCGCTTCCGCAAGCACTGTTCTTCTAAATCAGATCAATCATGAGTAACGGGTCGCCCCGAAGTCCCGCCCCTAACTCGGGTCGCGCCAGCGGTTGGCGATGGGATAGCGGCGATCCAGCCAGAAGGCGCGTTGGGTCAGGCGGGCGCCGGGGGCGGACTGGAACCGTTTGTATTCCGAGATGTAGATCAGGTGTTCGATCTTCTTCACCGTCTCGCGGTCAAAGCCCTCGGCGACCACATCGCAGACCGAGGCATCCTCGTCCACCAGCATTTCCAGTATCCTGTCCAGCACCTCGTAGGGCGGCAGGCTGTCGTCGTCGCGCTGGTCGGGGCGCAGTTCGGCGCTGGGGGGTTTGTCGATGATGGCGGGCGGGATCACCTCTCCCGCAGGGGCCAGCATCCACGGGCGGTGGTTGGCGTTGCGCCAGCGGCAGGTCTCGAAGACCCGCATTTTATAGAGATCCTTGATCGGGTTATAGCCACCCGCCATATCGCCATAGATCGTGGCATAGCCCACGGCGACCTCGGATTTGTTGCCGGTGGTCAACAGCATCTCGCCGAACTTGTTGCTCAGCGCCATCAGCATGACGCCGCGCAGGCGGGACTGGATGTTTTCCTCTGTCAGGTCGGGTTTTGTGCCTTTGAACAAGGGCGCAAGCGCCTCTGTCACCGCCGCGCGCGGCCCCCCGATGGAAACGGTATCAAGCTGAATGCCCAGCGCATGGGCCACCCCTGCGGCATCCGTCAGCGAGGCCTGAGAGGTGTATTCGGACGGCAACATCACGCCGCGCACGTTTTGCGGGCCGATCGCATCGGCGGCAATGGTCGCGACAAGAGCACTGTCGATGCCGCCGGACAGGCCCAGTAGCACCTTTTTGAAACCGGTCTTGGCCATATAGTCGCGCAAGGATTGCACCATGGCGCGGTAATCCTGCTCAAACGCGTCGGGGGGCGTTGCCTTTTCGCCGTCCAGCGCGCGCCATCCGCGGCCCTCGTTGACGAAATCGACATGGGCCAGCGCCTCATCAAAAACCGGCATATGCGCCGCCAGTTGCCCGCCGGGGTTCAGCACAAAGGAACTGCCGTCAAAGACCTGATCGTCCTGCCCGCCCACCATATTCAGATAGACCAAAGGCAGGCCCGTTTCGATGACGCGGGCCACCATGATATTCAGGCGGGTGTCATGTTTCCGGCGGTAATAGGGCGAGCCGTTGGGCACCAACAGGATGTCCGCGCCGGTTTCGGCCAGGGCCTCGGCCACATCGACATGCCATGCGTCCTCGCAGATGGGTGTGCCGATACGGATCGGCCCGACGCGGTAGGGCCCGTTGATCGGGCCACTGTCATACAGGCGCACCTCGTCAAAGACCGTTTCGTTCGGCAGGTGGTGTTTAAGGACCGTCGCGGTGATCTTGCCGCCCTGAAGGATGAAATAGGCATTGAACAACTGGCCGTCGCGCATCAGCGGCGCACCGATACCCAGCGCCGGGCCGTCGGCGCATTCTGCCGCCAGCACCTCCAGATGGGCCGCGACATCGGCAAGAAAGGCGGGTTTCAACACAAGGTCTTGCGGGTTGTATCCGGTCAGGAACATCTCGGTCAGGGCGACCATATCGGCACCGGCGGCCTTGCCGGCCATCCATGCAAGGCGCGCTTTTTCGGCGTTGGACGCCAGCGCGCCCACCGTCGGGTTCATCTGCGCCATTGTCAGGCGAAATTTCTCGGCCATGTCTGCCCCCTGGAACTTTGGTGTTTTCTTACCAGAGTTACGCGCAAGTGAAAGCCGATTGATGCCAAAAGGCGTTGTCACGCTTCCCCTGCTGAATTAGGGTCGTTTTCGAACCGGACCACCCGGAATATTGCATCACGCGGCGGTGCGCCGCAGGGGGCCAATGTGCAGAACTCGAAACCGTTTATCATCGGGCGTCAGGCGCTTTTGGGCAGCCTTCTGGCCTATGCCTGCTGCGCGGCCCCCCTGTTCGCGCAGGAAACCGGCGATGTGGTGACCAAACAATACGAGGATGGCGGCGTCTACGAGGGCACGTTCAAGGACGGCAAACAGGACGGGCGCGGCACCTACCGCCTGCCGAACGGCTATGAATACAGCGGCGAGTGGGTCGCCGGAGAAATCGCGGGCCAGGGCACGGCGCGCTTTGCCAACGGGTCGTTTTACGAGGGCCGGTTCGCCAAGGGCAAACCCGAGGGCTTTGGCAAGATCACCTTTGCCGATGGCGGCACCTACGAGGGCGACTGGCTGGATGGCAAGATCACCGGCAACGGCATCGCGACCTATGCCAACGGTGTGGTCTACGAAGGCGCATTCCGCAACGCCACGCACCACGGCAAAGGCACGATGCGCAGCCCAAACGGCTATATCTACGAAGGTGACTGGGTGTCCGGCGTCAAGGAAGGCCAGGGCAAGATCACCTACCCCGATGGCGCGATCTATGAAGGCGCATTGCTACGCGGCGACCGCGAGGGGGCGGGCGTTCTGACGATGCCCGACGGGCTGGTCTACACCGGCGAGTGGAAAGCCGGGCAGATCAACGGGACCGGCAAACTGGTGCAGCCCAATGGCGACGTCTACGAGGGCACGCTGGTCGAGGGGAAACGTCAGGGGATCGGCAAGGTGACCTATGCCAATGGCGACCTCTACGAAGGCGGATTCCAGAATGACAAGCGCCACGGTCAGGGCACGTTCAGGGGCACCGACGGCTATCTTTATATCGGTGGATGGGTCGAGGGCCGGATCGAGGGCACCGGTGCCGTCACCTATCCCGATGGATCCGTCTACGAAGGTCAGTTCAAGGGCGATCTGGCAGAGGGCAAAGGCAAGATCACCTATCCCGATGGCAACACCTACGAAGGCGACTGGCTGGAAGGCGTAATCGAAGGCCGCGGCATTGCACGCTATGCCAACGGCCTTGTCTACGAGGGCGAGTTCAAGAATGCCAAAAACGACGGCATTGGCACGATGACCTATGCAGACGGTTACAGCTATTCAGGCGAATGGCGCGACGGCCAGCGCAATGGCGCGGGCACCGCCACCTATGCCGATGGCACAGTCTATGTCGGCACGTTCGTGAATGGCCAGCGAGACGGCAAAGGGTCGATCCAGATGCCCGACGGATTTGTCTACACCGGTGACTGGAAGAACGGCGAAATCGAAGGCCAGGGCACGGCGACCTATGCCAACGGCGATGTCTACGACGGCACGTTCAAGGCAGGCAAGCGGCAAGGCCCCGGAACAATGCGCTATGCCACGGGTCAGGAAAGCAGCGGCGACTGGGACAACGGCGCGCTGAACGGAACCGCCAATGCAATCACACCTGCAACGGACAAGGCTGTAGCCGCCCCCGAAACGCCGCCTCCGGCCGATGCCGCCACACCGGCTGAAGGCAACTGATCCTTTGTTTTCTGACTTCTAAAAATATCCGCGCCGCAGGCAAAATACTTTAAATGCCTGCGGCGCCTGAGTATTTGGACCGAGAAGAATGGTCAGGACAGCAAGCGGACGCCTACCAGACAACCTGCTTGCCCTGCCAGTCATAGAAGCCGCCCGACTGGCCGGATGTCAGGCCCGAGATCACATCCAGCAGGTTTTCTGCGGCCACCGATGCGGCCACAGCCGGGTGTCGGCCGAGGTATTTTGCAGTAAAGTCCGTTTCCACCGTGCCGGGATGCAGGGCAACGCAGACGGCCTGAGGATGGCTTCGCGCAAGCTCGATCGCGGCGGTGTGCAGGATCTGGTTCAGCGCCGATTTTGCCGAACGGTAGGAATACCAGCCCCCCAATGCGTTGTCACCGATGGACCCGACACGGGCCGACAGCGCCGCGAAAACCGCGCGCCGATCGCGCGGCAACAGGCGGATGCTGTGTTTCAGGACCAGTGCCGGGCCGATGGTGTTCACGTCGAACTGGCTGCGCAGGCCATCGGCCGTCAGGCTGCGGATGGTTTTTTCCGGCTGGTGGCCGCCCGTTGCCAAGGCACCGGTTGCCACGACGATCAGATCGAAAGGGCCGGACAGCTTGCCCAGATGCTGCGCCACCGAGGTCTCGTTGGTGATGTCCAGCCCGTCCGCCGACCGCGATAGCCCCGTGACCGCGCCCCCCTTGGCACGCAGCCCCGCCACAAGCGCGGCTCCGATGCCGCCACTGCTGCCGATGATCAACGCATTCTGCATGCTTTCCCCCTGCTTTGCCTCTGGACATAATAGAGTTTGCCCGAAGGTCAAAAAAAGCCTTTCCATTCGGTAAAGCGCGGGTATGATCCGGCGCATGAACACTGGCACAGATAAAGCGATGATCCAGACGGGCGCCTTGGCGGCCCTGTCCTTGCTGTGCCTACGTCTTATTCGCCCTTGAGCGTGCCTTTCGGCGCGACCGCTCAGGGGTAGGCAGCGCCGGAAAATTCCACCATACCGAAAAACGCCAAGATAAAGAGAACCCCTATGACACAAGCATCCGACCAAGATCGCGTCCTGATCTTCGATACCACGTTGCGTGATGGCGAACAGTCGCCCGGCGCCACCATGACCCATGCCGAAAAGCTGGAAATCGCGGCCCTTCTGGATGAAATGGGCGTCGATATCATCGAAGCCGGTTTTCCCATCGCCTCGGAAGGCGATTTTCAGGCGGTCAGCGAGATCGCGAAGCAATCGAAGAATTCGGTGATTTGCGGCCTTGCGCGGGCCAGCACGAATGACATCAACCGCGCATGGGAGGCCGTGAAACATGCGGGCCAGCCGCGCATCCACACCTTCATCGGCACCTCTCCGTTGCACCGCGACATCACCAAGTTGAGCCAGGACGAGATGGCCGACAAGATCAACGTCACCGTCGGCCATGCCCGCAACCTTTGCGGTGATGTGCAGTGGTCGCCGATGGATGCCACGCGGACAGAGCATGACTATCTGTGTCGCGTTGTGGAAATCGCGATCAAGGCGGGGGCCACGACGATCAACATCCCCGACACCGTCGGTTATACCGCGCCATCCGAAAGTGCCGATCTGATCCGTATGTTGCTGGAGCGGGTGCCTGGCGCGGACGAGATCATCTTTGCCACCCATTGCCACAACGATCTGGGCATGGCGACCGCCAATGCGCTGGCCGCCGTCGGCGCGGGCGCGCGGCAGATCGAATGCACGATCAACGGTTTGGGCGAACGCGCCGGCAACACCGCGCTGGAAGAGGTCGTCATGGCCCTGAAGGTGCGCAACGACATCATGCCCTACCGCACCGGCATCGACACCCGGCTGATCATGAAGGCCAGCCGCCTTGTGGCGACCGTGTCGGGTTTTCCGGTGCAGTTCAACAAGGCCATCGTTGGCAAGAACGCCTTTGCGCATGAATCCGGCATCCATCAGGACGGCATGCTGAAGAACGCGGAAACCTTCGAGATCATGCGCCCCGAGGACATCGGCCTGACCGCCACCAGTCTGGTGATGGGCAAGCATTCGGGGCGGGCCGCGTTGCGATCCAAGCTGAAGGATCTGGGGTTCGAGATTGCCGACAACCAATTGAACGACGTTTTCGTGCGGTTCAAGGAATTGGCCGACCGCAAGAAAGAGGTCTATGACGACGACCTGGTCGCGTTGATGCGGGTCGGCGAAGATGCGGCAAACGACCGTTTGCAGATCAAGCGCCTGCATGTTGTCTGCGGCACCGACGGCCCGCAATCGGCAGAGCTGACCATGCTGATCGACGGGGTCGAGCACAAGACACAGTCAACCGGCGACGGCCCTGTGGATGCGACGTTCAACGCCGTCAAACAACTGTTCCCGCATCACGCGCGCTTGCAGCTTTATCAGGTGCATGCCGTGACCGAAGGCACCGACGCGCAGGCGACTGTTTCTGTGCGGATGGAGGAAGACGGGCGGATCGTGACCGGCCAGTCCGCCGATACCGATACCGTCGTCGCCAGCGCCAAGGCCTATGTCAACGCGCTGAACCGTCTGCTGGTGCGCCGCGCGCGGACAGCCCCCGGCGAGGACAAGCGCGAGGTGTCCTACAAAGACGTGTCATAAGGGCGAGATCCGGTCAAATGACCGAAAAGGGGGCAGGTATTTCCTGCCCCTTTTTTTCCGGCACGGCGGGGCCTGCCGCGCGGTCAAAGCGCCTTGGACTTAGCGGATTTGTGCTGACGCGCGGGATTCAAGGTCTTTACCCGCGTCCGGCAGAGTGCCTATAAGAGACACCGTTCGGGCTTGTAGAGTCGCGGGCTCAAATCTTATTTCGGGAACCCCTTCATGTTTGGTTTATCGGGTCTGTTTTCGTCCGACATGGCAATTGACCTTGGGACGGCGAACACCCTTGTCTACGTCAGAGGCAAAGGCATTGTGCTGAACGAGCCGTCCGTGGTTGCGTATCACGTCAAGGACGGCCGTCGGCAGGTATTGGCAGTCGGCGAGGACGCCAAGTTGATGTTGGGGCGAACCCCGGGCAGCATTCAGGCGATCCGCCCGATGCGCGAAGGCGTGATTGCCGATTTTGACACCGCGGAAGAGATGATCAAGTATTTTATCCGCAAGGTGCACAAACGCACGACCTTTTCGAAACCCAAGATCATCGTCTGCGTGCCGCATGGCGCGACCCCCGTTGAAAAACGCGCGATCCGTCAGTCGGTTCTGTCCGCAGGTGCCCGCCGCGCCGGTCTGATTGCCGAACCGATTGCCGCAGCGATCGGTGCGGGCATGCCCATCACCGACCCGACGGGCAACATGGTTGTCGACATCGGCGGCGGCACCACTGAAGTTGCCGTTCTGTCGCTGGGCGACATCGTTTACGCGCGGTCCGTGCGCGTGGGTGGCGACCGGATGGACGAGGCGATTATCAGCTATCTGCGTCGCCAACATAACCTGTTGATCGGCGAAAGCACGGCAGAGCGGATCAAGACCTCTATCGGCACCGCGCGCATGCCCGACGATGGACGCGGCGCGTCGATGATGATCCGTGGTCGCGATCTGCTGAACGGCGTTCCTAAAGAAACCGAGATCAATCAGGCGCAAGTCGCCGAGGCCCTGTCGGAACCCGTGCAGCAGATCTGCGAAGCGGTGATGACAGCGCTGGAAGCAACCCCGCCCGATCTGGCCGCCGACATCGTTGACCGTGGCGTCATGCTGACCGGCGGCGGCGCATTGCTGGGCGAGTTGGACCTTGCGCTACGCGAGCAGACAGGTCTGGCGGTTTCGGTCGCGAACGAGTCGCTGAACTGTGTGGCTTTGGGCACCGGCAAGGCGCTGGAATATGAAAAACAGCTGCGCCATGTGATCGACTACGACAGCTAATACCGCGAACCCGCGCCAAGGAGAGCCTCCGTGGCAAAAGACCGAGGCAACAGCGACGACTACGTTCGCCCGATCAGACGCATTCTGGTCGGGCTTCTGGTCTTTGTGCTATTTGCCGTCTTCCTGATCTGGCGGATCGACAACCCGAGGGTCGAGCGGTTCCGCGCGGCCCTTGTTGACCGTGTCGTGCCCAATTTTGAATGGGCGCTGGCGCCTGTGACAAAGGGCGCGGAAATGGTCGGGCAATTCCAGTCCTACGTCCGCATCTACGAGCAAAACCAGGAGTTGCGCCGCGAGTTGCAGCAGATGAAGGCCTGGAAAGAGGCGGCGCTGCAACTTGAGCAGAAGAACGCAAAGCTGCTGGACCTGAACAAGGTCCGGCTTGACCCGGCTTTGACATTCGTGACCGGCGTTGTGCTGGCCGACAGCGGATCGCCGTTCCGGCAATCGGTGCTGCTGAATGTGGGCGACCGCGACGGGATCACCGACGGCTGGGCGACCATGGACGGGATCGGTCTGGTCGGGCGGATTTCCGGTGTCGGCCAAAACACCGCGCGTGTGATCCTGTTAACCGATTCCAACAGCCGCATTCCCGTGACGATCCAGCCATCGGGGCAAAAGGCGCTGTTGTCCGGCGACAACACCGCCACCCCCCCGATCGAGTTTCTGGAAAGCCCTGAACAGGTGCGGCCGGGCGACCGGGTGATATCCTCTGGTGACGGCGGCGTGTTTCCAGCCGGTTTGCTGGTGGGGCAAGTGGCGCAGGGGCCGGACCGGCGGTTGCGTGTCCGGCTTGCCGCCGACTACGAGCGGTTGGATTTTCTGCGCGTCCTGCGAAGCCACCGCCCCGAGGTGATCGCCGATCCCGGCTCTCTTGTCGCGCCGCCGGTGGAAAGCCAGCCCCTTTCGGATACGACAGACGTGCCGCTTGCGGGGGGCAGCACTGATGGTTGACCCGATAACAACGCGCCGCTGGATCTTTCGGGGCCTGTTTGTCGCGGCCAGCCTTTTGATCATTTTCGTGCTGCTATTGCCGCTTGATCTTTCGGCGGGCCAGCTGCCCGGACCCGATATATTGATCTGCCTGACCTACGCCTGGGTCTTGCGGCGCCCGAACTATGTTCCGGTTCTGTTGATCGCGGCGGTGTTTCTTGTGACCGACCTGTTGTTCATGCGCCCGCCCGGCCTTTTGGCGGGGCTTGTTGTCATGGGGTCGGAATTTCTGCGCGCGCGCGAATCCACGTCGCGGGAACTGACGTTCCTGCTGGAGTGGGCGATGGTCGGCGGTGTCCTGATTGCCGTAACCCTTGCCAACCGGCTGTTTTTGCTGATCGTCATGGTCGAGCAACCTGCCCTTGGTCTGGTCCTGTTACAATTCCTGACCACGCTTCTGGCCTATCCGGTGATCGTGATTATATCGCGTTACGGGCTTGGGCTTCGCAAGATCGCGCCCGGCGAGGTTGATTCATTGGGGCACAGGCTATGAAGCGTTCGCCGAAAGACACCGAATCCAGTGCGCGCACCATCAGTCGGCGTGCGCTGGTGCTGGGCGCGGCGCAGGCGGGTTTCATCGGCATTCTGGGCCTTCGCATGCGATATATGCAGGTAGATCAGGCGGATCAGTTCCGCATGCTGGCCGACGAGAACAGGATCAACATCCGGCTGCTGCCCCCCGCGCGCGGCCTGATCTTTGATCGCAACGGCATTCCCATTGCCGAGAACGAGCAGAATTACCGTATCGTCATTGTCCGCGAGGATGCGGGTGATGTTGACGAGGTGATCCAGAAGCTTTCCCGCCTTGTGCCCCTGCCCCCCGAAGAGCTGGAGCGCGCGCTGAAGGAAATGAACCGCCGCAGCCCGTTTGTGCCTGTGACAATCGCGGATCGGCTGACCTGGGAGGACATGGCAGAGGTTGCCGTCAACACCCCCGCCCTGCCCGGCATCACGCCAGAGGTCGGCCTGTCACGGCATTACCCCATGGGGGCCGATTTCGCCCATATCATCGGATACGTCGGGCCAGTCAGCGACTATGATCTGGAACGTCTGGACGATCGCGATCCGTTGCTTCAGATCCCCAAGTTCCAGATCGGCAAAACCGGTGTCGAAGCCAAGATGGAACACGATATGCGCGGCAAGGCGGGCACCAAGCGGATCGAGGTGAATGCCGTTGGCCGTGTCATGCGCGAACTGGACCGGCAAGAGGGCCAGCAGGGCGCCAACCTGCAACTGACCATCGACGCCAATCTACAAAACTTTGTGCAGGCCCGTCTGGGTGCCGAAAGCGCCGGCACGGTGGTGATGGACACCGAGACCGGCGACGTTCTGGCCATCGGGTCGACACCGGCCTTTGACCCCAACAAATTCGTGCGTGGGATCAGCGTCAAAGACTACCGCGAACTGACCGACAACATCTATCGCCCGCTGGCGAACAAGGCGGTTCAGGGTCTTTACCCCCCCGGTTCGACCTACAAGATGGTCACAGCCCTTGCGGCGCTGGAAGCGGGCGTGATCAAGCCAGAGGAAACCGTCTATTGCCCCGGCCATGTCGATGTCGCCGGTCGGCGGTTCCACTGCTGGAAGCGCGCCGGTCACGGCTGGGTCGATCTGCCCACCAGCATCGCGCAGTCCTGCGACGTTTATTATTACGATATCGCCCAACGTGTCGGGATCGACAGGATCAGCGAGATGTCCAAGAAGCTGGGCATCGGGGTGCGGCATGATCTTCCGATGTCCGCGCTCGCCGAGGGTGTATCGCCCGACAAGGCGTGGAAACAGCGCAACAAGGGCACGGATTGGGTGGTCGGCGATACGCTGAACGCCGGGATCGGGCAGGGCTTTGTTCTGGCCTCGCCGCTGCATCTGGCGGTCATGACGGCGCGCATTGCCAGCGGTCGCGCGGTAGAGCCGCGCCTGATAAAATCGGTCGACAGTCTGGATGTGCCGTTGTCAGGCGGTCAGGATCTGGGGATTGATCCCGTCAACCTTCGCCATGTCCAGCGGGCCATGTCGACGGTGATGAACAACCGTCGCGGCACCGCCTATGGCTCTCGCATCATCGACGACACGATGCTGATGGCCGGAAAGACCGGCACAAGCCAGGTCCGCAACATCACCATGGCAGAGCGTGCCCGCGGTGTGTTCAAGAACGACGACCTGCCGTGGGAACGGCGGGACCACGCGCTGTTTGTCGGGTTTGGCCCCGTCGCTGCCCCGAAATACGCGATTGCCATGCTGGTCGAACATGGCGGCGGCGGTTCGGCCGCAGCGGCCCCCATCGCGCGCGACATCCTGTTGCAGGCGATGAACGGCGGCCTGCCGTCGCTGTCGGCCTATCCCGAGAATCAGCGCAAGAAAATCGACGAGATGCAGCGCGGTCTGCAACTGCGCGATCCCGATGCGACATCGGCGACCAAGGACGGGCGGAGCCGCGCGTGAGCTATCTTGAACATAATCTGAAGACCGTTCCGGCAGGCTTTCGCAAGCTGTTCTTTCTGAACTGGCCTGTGGTTCTTTTGTTGACGGCTGTCGCATGCGTCGGATTTCTGATGCTTTATTCCGTGGCGGGCGGGTCTTTGACGCCATGGGCCGAACCGCAGATGAAGCGGTTTGTTGTCGGCATGGTGCTGATGTTCGGGGTCGCCATGGTGCCGATCTGGTTCTGGCGGAACATGGCGGGCCTCGCGTATGGTCTGTCCATACTCTTGCTTCTGGTGGTCGAATTCTTTGGTGATGTGGGCATGGGCGCGCAGCGTTGGATCGACCTTGGCTTTATTCGCTTGCAGCCCTCGGAACTGACCAAGATCACGCTGGTGATGATCCTTGCGGCTTATTACGACTGGCTGGACATCAAAAAGACCTCGCGTCCGGTCTGGGTGATCATTCCGCTGATCCTGATCCTTTTGCCGACGTTTCTGGTGTTGACGCAGCCCGATCTGGGCACGGCGATCCTTTTGGTGGCGGGCGGCGGGATCATCATGTTCCTGGCCGGTGTCCACTGGATGTATTTTGCGGCAGTTATCGCGATGGCGGTGGCGCTTGTCTTCGGGGTGTTCGAGTCGCGGGGCACGCCCTGGCAATTCCTGAAAGACTATCAATACAAGCGGATCGACACCTTCCTTGACCCCTCGACCGATCCGTTGGGGGCCGGCTATCATATCACGCAGGCCAATATCGCGCTGGGATCGGGGGGCTGGACCGGTCGCGGCTACATGCAGGGCACCCAAAGCCGCCTGAACTTTTTGCCGGAAAAGCACACCGACTTTATCTTTACCACCCTGGCCGAGGAATTCGGCTTTGTCGGGGCGTTTTCCTTGCTGGTGCTTTACGCGCTGATCATCTTTTTCTGCATCGTCTCTGCGATGAACAACAAGGACAGGTTTGCGTCCTTGTTGACCCTTGGCGTTGCGGCGACCTTTTTCCTGTTCTTTGCGGTGAATATGTCCATGGTGATGGGGCTTGCACCCGTCGTCGGCGTGCCGCTGCCTATGGTGTCCTATGGCGGATCGGCGATGCTTGTGCTGTTGGTGGCCTTCGGCCTCACCCAAAGCGCCCATGTCCACAGACCGAGGTAACAAATGCCGATCAATGTCCTTTTCGCCGCCAAACCTGAAAGATGGAGCACCTACGGCCCCGCCCTGAAACGGGCCTTCGACGAGGTCGGTCTGGACGTGGATCTGCGGCCGGATTTCGACCCCGCCGAGGTCGATTACCTTGTCTATGCGCCGAACGGGTCGGTCACCGATTTCACCCCCTTTACCCGCGCCAAGGCGGTTCTGAACCTTTGGGCCGGGGTCGAGGATGTGGTCGGCAACACGACCTTGCATATCCCGCTGGCGCGGATGGTGGACGACGGATTGACCGAAGGCATGGTTGAATGGGTGGTCGGGCACACATTGCGCCACCATCTGGGAATTGACCTGCATATCCACGGGCAGGACGGGCAATGGCGCGCCCATGTTCCGCCTTTGGCGCGCGACCGCAAAGTCGGCATTCTGGGGTTGGGAGAGTTAGGCCGCGAATGCGCCTATGCCCTGCGAGAGCTGAAATTCGACGTGGCCGGTTGGAGCAGGTCGGAAAAGCAGTTGAACGGCGTTAAATGCTACCATGGCGATGCCGGCCTTCGGACTGTTCTAGGCCGTTCTGAAATCCTGATCCTGTTGTTGCCACTGACCGGGGACACCCGTGATCTGCTGGATGCAAAGCGTCTGGCGCTGCTACCCGAGGGGGCTGTCATCATCAACCCCGGTCGCGGGCCTTTGATCGATGACGCGGCGCTGTTGGACGCGCTGGACAGTGGCCGGATCGGCCATGCCACACTGGATGTGTTCCGGGTAGAGCCGCTTCCGGTGGATCACCCGTTCTGGACCCACCCGCGCGTGACGGTCACCCCGCATATCGCATCCGAAACGCGGCCCGAAAGCGCGTCACGGGTGATTGCGGAAAACATCCGGCGGGGCGAGGCCGGCGCGCCCTTCATGCATCTTGTGAACCGCGATCTGGGCTACTAGCGCAGAACCGGCGGTTTCTGCGGGTCCATTCCGGGGGCTGCGGGGCTGACGCGCTGTGCTGCCGAGACCTTTGGCAGATCAAAGCGCAGACCGACCAGCGCCAGTTTCGCGCAGATCGGATCAGAGGCGGCAAAGAACGCGACGTCCATCTGCCCGGCCTCTATCCCGCTGAAGGTCAGCGCCTCGCCCGCAGCCTGTGCCAGTGCGGCATTCGCGCCCTCGACCGTGTTCACAAAGGCCAGCAGGTGGCTGCGGCGGTTCCCCTCGTATGTGACCCCGACCAGAAAGGCCAGTTGCGCCAGACCGGCCGCCAGCGCCAGCTTCGTATCCAGCGCCGAGATCAGCGTTTCGGGCAGGCCTGCGGGGGCGGTGACTTCCAGCGGGCGCTCCTCGATCTCGGAGGGGCGATTGCCCAGCGTCTCTGCCAGCCAGAGCACCGCCTCTTCGGGGATCAGGATGCTGGACGGCGCCACACCAAGGTTCACGCCCAACCCGATCCCCTCGCCCGCCAGCATCTGTGCGACAACACGACCGGGCAAGGCTGCATAGGGGGCCACGTCGCCAACGAAGGCCGACAGGCGGTCCTCGCGGTCGAACACCAGAACGAATGTGCCGCCTTCGACGGGAAAGACCGACGGCGTGATGTCTTCGCCCTCGGGGTCGTTGTCCAGCAGCACGAAAAGTTCGCTGTCGGCAAGACGTTCATAGAACTTCAATCGCAGGGCGTCATCGTCGGGTGACTGTTCCATCGCGGTGTGGGCTTTGTCGAGTGGGGTGATCTCAGTCATCTTGCAATACCTCGCGCACACGGCGTTTCAGGGCGGGCAACAGGTCTGCCTCGAACCACGGGTTTCTCTTTATCCAGCCCGTATTCCGCCAAGACGGATGGGGCAAGGGAAAGACGTGCGGCGCATGGTCCTGCCATGCCGCAACACGCTGCGTTACCGCCATTCGGCCCAGATGCCAGCCTTGGGCATAGCCGCCAACCAGCAGGGTCAAGGGCATCGGGCCAAGCGCCTGCAAGACCGGCGCGCGCCATGTGTCGGCGCAGATCCGGGGCGGCGGAAGGTCGGCCCCCTTGGCGTCATACCCCGGAAAGCAGAACCCCATGGGAAGGATGGCAATGCGGCTGCGGTCATAGAATGCGGGCCTGTCCAACCCCGTCCAGTTGCGCAGGCGGTCGCCAGAGGGATCGTCAAAGGGAATACCGGAGCGGTGTACCCGCATGCCCGGCGCCTGCCCTGCGATCAGTATTCTGGCCCCTTGCCCGACCCAGAACACCGGACGGGGCCGGTGCCCTGTGGGGGTCCGCGCAAACCGGTCGGCGCATAGGCTGCACCGCGCGATGTCAGCACCAAGGCGCGACAGTGGGAATGTCATACGACCACGCTTTCCACAACACCCCCGCCCCCGACGTGCGCAGGCCTAGCTGCTGAAGTTGATGACCAGCGTAACACCCAGAAGGATCGCGATCCAGATGACCATTGCCCCTGTCGGCCAAACCTTGGCGATCTGCCCTTCTGGCCCATGAGAGCGGTAAAGCCGTTCGATCATCCCATTGACACCCCGCGTCCAGAACGCGCTTTGCGTCGCCCAAAGGGATGACACGACAGAGGCGACGAACCCGATAATCTGCGGGAACAGGCGGCGGTAGGTCCAGTCCGTATCGAGGTTCACCGAGCGCAGTTCGGGCGGATAGATCCGGGTCAGCATCAGGATCGTGAACGCCAGAGCCGAGAAGAACAGAAGCTGCAGCTGCGTGATTACGTGGGTCGTCGTATAGGGAACATAGTCCACCTTGAACGGAAGCAACGCATACAACGGCGCCGGATAGACGCCGATGGCGATGCACAGGAACGCCGTCAGGCCCATCGCCAGCAGCATATGTGTCGGCGCCTCTTTCGGGCGCAACCCGCTGTCGTGGGCGAAAAAGGCGAAATAGGGAATCTTGATGCCCGAATGGTGGAACACACCGGCCGAGGCGAACAGCAGGATCGCCCAGACATAATAGTGCTTTTCATCAACCGAGGCCGACAAAATCAGCGACTTGGTGACAAATCCCGAGAACAGCGGAAAGGCCGAGATCGAAGCCGCTCCGACGACGCAGAAGATCATCGTCAGTGGCATGGTCTTGTAAAGCCCGCCCAGTTCCGAGCCCTTGGCGGTGCCGGTGCGGAACATCACCGCGCCCACCGACATGAACAGGAGCGCCTTGTACAGGATATGGGCAAAGGCGTGGGCTGCGGTTCCGTTCAGGGCCATCTCTGTGCCGATGCCAATGCCCACAACCATGAATCCAAGCTGGTTGTTCAGACTATAGGCAAGCACCCTGCGCAGGTCGTTCTCGATCACAGCGAAGAAGATCGGGAATAACGTCATGACCGCGCCAATGTAGATCAGGATTTCGGTGCCCGGAAAGCCTCGCGCCAGCGCATAGACGGCAAGCTTTGTGGTGAAGGCCGACAAGATCACCGTGCCGGTTATGGTGGCTGCGGGATAACTGTCCTGCAACCAGTTGTGCAGCATCGGGAAGGCGCATTTGATTCCGAAGGCCAGAAAGATCAGCCAGGTGCCGAGGCTGCCCAGCGTCATCTTTTCAAAAGCAAGCGAACCTGTTTCACGATAGAACAGCGCCGCCCCCGCCAATAATAACACGCCGGACCCGATCTGGATCAACAGATAGCGCATGCCAGTGTGGTAGGCCCCCTCGGTCCGCCGCGCCCAGATCAGAAACACCGACGTAATCGCCGTTCCTTCCCAGAAGAGAAACAACGTGACCAGATCGCCCGCGAAAACCGCGCCAATCGCGGAACCGGCATAAAGCAGTGCAGCCACCTGCTGGACCGTGTCTCGCACATGCCAAGCATAAAGATTCCCGAGGAACGCCGCGATCGAGAAGATCAGCGCGAAAATGCGCGCCAATGGATCCACGCGCAAGAAATCCAGGTCCAGCCCCATCAAGCGGACAGTCCACAGGTGCCCCTCGGGCAGGGACCAGACCATCAGCCCTGAAAGCACCGGAACCAGCAACAGCAGCGCCGCGCGGGCCGGTCCCTTGGGCAGGGCCAGCAATAGCGCGGCCCCCGCAAAGAACAGAAAAGCGACAGGAAAGCCGTCAATCATTGTGACTAATCCTCTCTAACTGGTCCTCGGGATAGTCCTCGGACTCTATGTCGTGGGGGGCGTAGAAATCCTCGGGCCGCTTCAGAAGCACACGCAGAGCCTTGGCGCAAATCACAAGGGCGGCGCACATGAAGAAACCGTAGAGCGCATAAAAGCCGGGAACACGCTCGATTGCCACGTAGGTATGCTTGTCATAGATGAAATCGGCAAGGAACAGGCAAGCACACAGGAAATAAAGCGCATAGCAAATGCGCTGGACGTTCTTCTTTTCATCCACCCACAGCAAAGCGCGGCCCAGAGCGGGAAAGCCACTGGTATCTTCCTTGCGCTTCGGCTTTGTGCCCGTCGATGTCTTGGTGTTACGCGCCATTATGTCCCCCTATTCCGTGGCCACGATGGGCGCGAGAAAGCTTTGCAAGTCGCCGGCGATGAAAAACAGGATCAGGCAGCCGAATGCGGTCAACGCCGGCGGCAGCCATACGAGCCAGGGCGATTCCGCGAACGCGACCTTGTCCGGCGCGCCGGGTGCCCGCAGGAAGAACCCTTTACCGATGATCGGCAACAGATAAGCCACGTTCAACAAAGAGCTACCCATCAGGACCGCGATCATGACCCATTGGCCGGTGTCGGCGGCGCCGACGATCAACAGCCACTTGCTCCATGATCCGCCCAGCGGTGGCAGCCCGATGATCGACAGCGCGCCGATCAGAAACGCCGCGTAGGTGATCGGCATGGCTCGGCCAAGCCCGGTCATCTGGCTGATGTTGGTTTTATGCGTCGCGACATAGATAGAGCCCGCGCACATGAACAAGGTGATCTTGCCCATCGCGTGCATGGCGATATGCATTCCGCCGCCGATGGCCCCCATCGAGGTGGCAAGCGCCATGCCGAGGGTGATGTAGGACAGCTGGCTGATCGTCGAATAGGCCAGCCGCGCCTTCAGGTTGTCCTTGGTCAGCGCCACGACCGAAGCCGCGATGATCGAGAACGCGGCCAGCCACATCAGCCAGACCGACGCACCCGTTTCCGCCAGAAAGTCGATACCGAAGATATAGATGCCCACCTTCAGCATGGTGAAAACGCCCGCCTTCACCACGGCAACCGCGTGCAGCAAGGCACTGACCGGCGTGGGGGCGACCATGGCAGCAGGCAGCCAGCGGTGGAACGGCATAAGCGCCGCCTTGCCGATCCCGAAGGCATAAAACGCCAGCAATACCGCAACCATCGGCCCGGCGATATGCCCTTCCAGGATGCCGCCTTTGGTAAAGTCCAGCGTGCCCGCCACCGAAAAGGTCCAGATGATCGCGAACATTTGCAGGCCGATCGAGGTGCCAAGCAGGATACCAAGATAGGTGCGCGCGCCGCGGATCGCTTCTGGTGTGCCTTTGTGGGCGACCAGCGGATAGGTGGACAGGGTCAGCGCCTCGTAGAACAGGAACAGCGTGAACATATTGGCCGAGAACGCAATCCCCATGACAGAGAAGATCGCGAACGAGAAACAGGCGAAGAACCTTGCGTGGTGGTCCTCGTTGTTGCCGCGCATGTAGCCGATGCCATAAAGATGCGTGACGATCCAAAGGCCGGAGGCGACGATGGCAAACAACAGGCCCAGCGGTTCGACGTTGAAGGCCAGATCAAGGCCGGGCATCACCGTGCCCAGCACCAGCGGTTCGGTGGTGCCGTTGCCGACATTCGTCAGGATGGTCAGAACCATCAGGAAGGTCGCGACCGCGGCGGCAAGCGTCAGACCGTCACGCAGGTTCGGCGCATTGCGAAACACAAGGTTGGTCACCACGGCGCAGGCCGGGATCACCATGGTCAGCAAGATGGCTGTATTTGTATCCACGTTTCCGTCGCCCTACTGCATGCCAGCCGTCCCCGCCAACAGCCCTTGGGCCGCCGTCAGGGACGCGCTGAGCGTGATATTGGTGTCGAGACCGAAATAGATGCAGGCCAGCGCCATGATCCACATCGGCACAAGCATCGACAGCGGCGCCTCTGTTGCGGTCGTGCCTTTGGCAGGTTTTTCCAGATAAAGGGTCTCGATGACCCGCCAGACGTAGATGACCGCCAGAAGCGAGGATGCCACGACCAACAACGCCACGGGCCACCAGCCCTTTTCAAGCGCGGCCTGAACCAGCGTCCATTTTGAAATGAAACCCGCCGTTCCGGGCACCCCGATCAGGCTGAGCCCCGCGATAACCATTGCGGCACTTGTCCATGGCATGGTTTTCCCCAAGCCCCGGATATCGTCATAGAACGACCCGCCCGACCGCAACACATAGGCCCCCACCCCCATGAACAATGTGGCCTTTGTGATGCCGTGGTTGAACAGGTGAACGATGGCCGCCGTCAGGCCGGTTTCCGTAAGAAGCGAAATGCCCAGCAGCATGTAGCCGATCTGCGCGATGCTGGAATAGGCCAGCATCCGTTTGAAATCGGTCTGGAACACCGCGATGAACGAGGCCGCGAACATCGCGAGGACCGCGAAGGGCAGGATGATGAATTCCAGCGTGTTCTGCGCGAACAGGAACGTGGGCTGGAATATCGAGAACATGAAGCGCAGCAGCACATAGATCGCGACCTTGGTGGCCGTTGCCGCCAGAAAGGCCGTAACCGACGAGGGCGCGTAGGTATAGGCGTTGGGCAGCCACAGGTGCAGCGGATAGATCGCGACTTTCAGCCCGACGCCCACAACGATAAAGGCAAAGGCCGCGCGCACTGTCCTGCTGGACCCCTGATCGGCAATACGCTCTGCCAGATCGGCCATGTTTAGCGTACCGGTCGCCATATACAGCAGCCCCAGACCGATCACAAAGAACGTGGCACCGATGGTGCCCATGATCAGATAGTCATAGGCTGCCGTCAGCGCCCGTTTGTCCCGGTACGCCCCCTGCGCGATCAGCACATAAGTGGCCAGCGACGAGATTTCGAGAAAGACGAAAACGTTGAACGCGTCACCGGTGATCGCAACCCCCAGAAGGCCGGTCAGGCACAGCATGATCACCGCGTAGAACAGGGTATGGTGCCGCACGGGCACCTCTGATTTCAGGCTGTCGCGCGCATAAAGCAGCACAATGGTGCCGATCCCCGACACCAGCAGCAGCACAAAGGCGTTCGCCGCATCAACACGGTATTCGATGCCAAGCGGCGGCGCCCAGCCCCCGATATGGTAGGATATGATGCCGCCGCCGATGACCTGCGTCAGCAGCATAACGGAGATGGCGAATGCGATCGCACTGGTGGCAAAGGCGATCGGCCAGGCCAGCCTGCGGCTGCCGATCAGAACAATCAGGGGTGCGGCGACAAAGGGCACCAGAACCTGCAACACAGGCAGGTGGTCGGTCAGCGTCAGCGCCGCGTGTTCGATGGCTTCGGATTGCATCAGGCCCGTCCACCCATCGCTTCGCCGTGTGTCCGGTTTTCGACCGCAGCAAGTTCCTGTTCAATCGTCAAGATGCGGTCTTCCTCGATGGTGCCGTATTCCTCGCGGATTCGCACAATCAGCGCCAGCCCCAGCGAGGTGGTTGCGACGCCGACAACGATGGCCGTCAGGATCAGCACATGCGGCAGGGGGTTGGAATAGACCACAGTGGGGTCGATGTTCATATCCACGGGAAAGATCGGCGCGGTGCCGCCCTGAACCTTGCCCATCGAGATATAGAGCATGAAAACAGCGGTTTGAAAGATGTTCAGCCCGACAATCTTTTTCACAAGATTGCCCTTGGCCACGACAATATATAGCCCCGTCATCATCAGCACGATGAACAGCCAGTAGTTCAGATGCCCGACGATAAACGCCCAGGTGAATTCTTCGGCCATCACCAATCCTCGTCTTTGATCGGCGCGCGGGCCGCGAATGCGTAATAGATCGCGACCATCACACCGGTCACCGTGATGCCCACGCCCGCCTCGACCAGCAGGATGCCGTAGTGCTGACCATGCACCGGATGAAGCGGGCTAAGCGCGCTGTAATCAAGAAAGTGGTAGCCGGTAAACAGGCTGACAATGCCGGTGCCCGCATAGATCAGCACCCCCAGCGCCAGCAACTTGTGCACCAGCCACGGCGGGAAGACCTGCTGGACTTTCGCAAGGCTGAACACGATCCCGTAGATGATAAAGGCCACGGCCATGATCACACCGGCCTGGAACCCGCCACCGGGGGAATAGTCGCCGTGAAACTGCACGTAGAACGCGAATAGAATGATCGTTCCGACCAGAAGCTTTGTTGTGACGCGCAGGATGAGGTGATGATGCATCAGGCCTGCCCCCCTTCATCGCGATCTTCGTCGTCGTCCTCGCGGCGGCGACGCAATCCGCTGATCAACAGCAGCACCCCGATACCGGCTGTAAACACAACGGCTGTTTCCCCAAGCGTATCATAGCCGCGATAACTGGCCAGAATGGCGGTCACGACGTTCGGAACGCCGATTTCGTGTGGGGTGCGCGCCAGATATTCGGGGGCGACATGGAGTTGGGCAGGCGCGGCGGGATCCCCGAAATTCGGCATATCCAGCGTGCCATACATCAACGCGGCACCGGTGACGAGCACCACGAACAAGGGGACCAATGGCGAATGTTTGCCCGGCTCTTCCTCGCGCGCGGTCAGGGCAAGCGTTCCCAGCATCAGGACGGTGGAAATGCCCGCGCCGACAGCGGCCTCGGTAAAGGCCACATCGACAGCATCCAGCGTGACCAGAAGCAACGCGGACAAAAGGCTGAACACACCCGACAGCATCACGATCGCGAACAAGCTGCGCACGCGCACCGCTGACACTGCGGTCACCACAAGCATGGTGAAAAGAACGATATTGATGAAGGTTTCGATAGCTCACCTGCCGCTTTGATTATTTCCCGCGATCCGTGCCGGATCAGGACTGTTTCTTTGGTTCCGTGCCCGTCAGGCCCTGTGCTTCTTTCGGGCGCAAACCCGAGATGAGTGCCGCATTCGCGACCGCATGCGTGGATGTCGGGCCGGTGACGAACAGGAACACACCGATGATGACCAGCTTGACCGCCACAAGCGTTGGCCCCGCCTGAAGCGCCATACCGCCCAGCAACAAGATCGCCCCTGCGGAATCGGTGATGGATGCCGCGTGAAGCCGCGCCCAGAAGTCGGGAAAACGCAACGTGCCAACGGCCCCCACGATGACAAAGAACGATCCCGTAAGGATAAGGGCCCAGCTCAGGACAAGGACAATGATGTCGGCCATACTTATGCCTCTTCTTTCGGGTCGGACGGCACGGGTACCACGCCACCAATGGAACGGTAGCGGAAGTATTTGAGGATCGCGATCGTGCCCACGAAATTGATCAGCGCGTAAAGCAGCGCGATATCAAGGAAATCGGGCCGCCCGTTCAAGAACCCGAGAATGCCGATGAACAGCACCGTATGTGTCCCAAAAGAGTTCACGGCAAGCACACGGTCATAAAGCGTCGGCCCAGAAATCAGGCGGATCAGGACAAGAACCATCGCAATGAAAACGGCAATCGCCGCAACAGCAAACATCATGCAGCCCCCATGGCTTCGATCGCGGTGACCCTGCGATCCATATCCGCCAGCGCGATATGGTCATGCGCCGAATAGGCTAGGGCGTGCACCAGAAAATGGCCCGGTTCGACCTCGACGGAAATTGTGCCGGGGGTCAAGGTGATGGAATTGGCAAAGATAACCTGCCCCAGATCGCTGCGCTGGGTGTAGCGGACCGAAAACAAATGCTGCCGCATTTCCATGCCGGGCGACAGGACGATCTTTGTGACAGTCCAGTTCGCCTTTGCGATTTCGACCAGCAGCCAGACGATATACTGCGCGGTCTTGATCGGCTTCAGCCGGATATCAAGGTGATCCCCATCGACGGCATCCATGCGTTTCGCCACAAGGACAACAACCAGAACCGAGGCAACCCCGAAGCCGATTATCAGCGGTTCATACAACCCGGACATCAAAAGCCAGAGCGCCATGAGTATAAATGCCGTACCGATCGTTCGCACCCGATTCACCCTATGTCCCGTTCGCCATCCCGCAGCGCCCTACCTGATCTTTACGGCGGTTTTTACGCCAGTGTTACGCACTCTATAAAAAAGAATGGTGGCGGTGTATACATCCGCGGGCAAGAGTTTCTTAATTCTGCCCTTGATAGGGGTCACGCGCCAGATCGGCTGTGCGCGGCGGCAAAGCGCCTGTATCTGTAAATATACCGTGTGATTTTGCCCAAAATCAGCCGTAATGCAGGGATACAGGTTGCATAAAAGGCAGGTCAGAGCACATAGTCACCAACAGGTTCAGCCCGTTCGGTATACTATTGTTAGGGCATGACCAGTAAGCTTGCGGAGCCAAGCAAGCATGGCAATTGAATGAGCGGGACAGATCCCAATGTTGGAGTTCGCGAACGTCAGTAAGTCCTTTTGGACCGGGAAACAGCGCAAGGTTATTCTTGACCGGGCGTCGTTTCGCGTGGAACGCGGCAATTCTCTGGGCATTCTTGCCCCCAACGGCACCGGCAAGACCACGATCATCAATATGATGGCCGGACTGGAAAAGCCCGATGAGGGCGAGATCAGGCGGTCGTGTCGCATATCCTTTCCGCTGGGGTTCATGGGCGGCGTCGTGAACAAGCATACCGGCATGGAAAATGCCCGCTTCATCGCGCGGCTCTATCAGCTTGACCCCGATTACGTCGAAGCCTTCTGTCGCTGGCTGTGCGGGATCGAGGAATATTTCGACATGCCCGTCGGCACCTATAGTTCGGGGATGCGGTCGCGGTTCTGTTTTGCCCTGATGCTGGCGCTGGATTTCGATATATACCTGATCGACGAGGGCATGCCGAGCAGCACGGATATCGAGTTCAACAGAAAAGCCGGTTCCATCCTGAAGGAGCGGTTTGAAAATACGACTGTGATTATCGTCTCGCATCAGCCAGAGACGCTTGAAAAGTTCTGCCGCTCTGCCGCCGTGTTGCGGGACGGGCAGCTTTATATGTTTGATACTCTGGAAGAGGCGAAAAGGCTTTATGACTACACTGCCTAAGGCTAAGAAATTCCGGATCCGCAGAAGCGGATCGCTTGCAACCGGTGCCGCGCGCGAGGCCGGGGCGGACGCAGCCCCGATGCCGCGCCGCGAGGCGGTCGCCAATGATATGACACCGAAAGCAATGAGTGGCGATATCAGCGACAGCAAGGAAGTTGCGGGCGAACAGGATGTCGCCGAAATCCGCAAGGAAGGTCTGACAGGACGCCAGCTGCGGATGGCACGGCGCGTAGCCCAGAAGCACGGGCTTGCGCCCACCTCCGACTTTGATGCGATCCGGCTGTTGCGGGCGGAAGGGATCGACCCGTTCCAACGCTCGACCATGCTGGAGCTTGTCACGCCCGATAACCTTCCGGGGGAACGCCCCGTTCAACTGCCCCAGACGGTTCCCGCAAAGCAGACGCTGCCGTCTGCCGACCTGTATTCCGAAGACACCCGCGCCCGCGAGATTGTCAAAATCCAGCGCGACATCGCCAAACGCCGCCGCCGCAAACTGGCATTGCTGGTCACACGGCTGTCATTCTTTGTTGTGCTGCCGTCGCTGATTGCCGCGTATTATTTCTATGTGCTTGCGACACCGATGTATGCCAGCAAATCCGAATTCGTCATTCAGCAGGCTCAGGCCCAGTCCAGCGCGGGCGGCCTGTCCAGCATGTTCTCTGGCACGCAGTTCGCGACACAGCAGGATTCCATCGCCGTTCAGGGGTATTTGCAATCGCGGGACGCGATGCTGCGGCTGAACGAGGACAAGGGTTTCAAACAGCATTTCGAGGATCAGAGCATCGACCCGATTCAGCGCCTTGATCCCGGCGCCACGAACGAGGCGGCATACCGTCTATACAAACGGCACGTCAAGATCGGCTATGATCCGACCGAAGGCATCATCAAAATGGAGGTGATCGCCGCCGATCCCGTGCTCAGCAAGGCCTTTTCGGAATCGCTTATCTCTTATGCCGAACAGCAGGTCGATCAATTGACCCAACGCCTGCGCGAAGACCAGATGCAGGGCGCGCGGGGCAGTTTTGACACCGCAGAGCGCCAGATGCTCGAGGCCCAGCAAGATGTGCTGAAACTGCAAGAGGCGCGCGGCATTCTAAGCGCCGAAGCCGAAGTCAGTTCGTTGATGGGGCAGATTTCCACCTTCGAGGTCGAGCTGAAAACACGCCAGCTGGCCTTGTTGGAGCTGAAGGCGAACCCGCGCCCCAATGCCACCAAAGTCGGCGTCGCGGAGCGCGAGATCGAGCGGTTCAAAGACCTGATCAAAAGCATGCGCTCGGAACTGACCCAGGGTGACGACAAGACATCGTCGCTGGCCAAGGTAACGGGCGAACTGGTGGTGGCAGAGGCGAACATGCAAACCAAACAGCTTTTGCTGAGTCAGGCGCTGCAACAGCTGGAAACAGCGCGGATCGAGGCGAACCGTCAGGTGCGTTATTTGTCCATGGGTGTGAACCCGACCGCGCCCGACGAGGCCGCCTATCCGCGTGCGTTCGAGAATACGCTTCTGGCCTTTGTCATCTTCGGTGGCATATATCTGATGTTCTCGCTGACCGCGTCCATCCTTCGTGAACAGGTATCTTCGTAATATGAAAACCCTAGACATTGGCGACCTGAAGGTCGGGAACGACAACCCTTTGACCGTCATCGCGGGGCCCTGCCAGCTTGAAAGCTTTGACCACGCCATGATGATCGCACGCGTCATGAAAGACGCCTGCGCCGCCGTTGGTGCGCAGTTCGTGTTCAAGGCATCCTACGACAAGGCCAACAGAACCTCTTTAGGGGGCATGCGCGGTCTTGGTCTGGAAAAGGGGCTTCAGGTTCTGGCCGATGTGAAGGCCAGTCTGGGCGTTCCGGTTCTGACCGACATCCACACGGCCGACCAATGCGCCATCGCGGCGCAGGCGGTGGATATCCTGCAAATTCCGGCATTCCTGTGCCGTCAGACCGATCTTTTGCTGGCAGCCGGCGAAACCGGTGCCGTCATCAACGTGAAAAAGGGGCAGTTTCTGGCCCCCTGGGATATGCCAAACGTCGTGTCCAAGGTGGAAAGCACCGGCAACACCCGCATCATGTTGACGGAACGCGGCACCAGCTTTGGCTACAACACGCTTGTCGCCGATATGCGCAGTCTGCCGACGATGATGAAAACCGGCTATCCGGTGGTGATGGACGCCACCCATTCGGTGCAACAGCCCGGCGGTCAGGGCGGATCCTCGGGTGGCCAGCGCGAATTCGCGCCGGTGATGGCGCGGGCGGCTGTGTCGCTTGGCATTGCCGCTGTGTTCATTGAAACGCACGAAGCACCTGAAACGGCGCCTTCGGATGGCCCGAACATGATCCCGCTGACCGCGATGCCTGCCCTGCTGCGGACATTGATGCGGCTTGATGCCGTGGCCAAAGAGGACCCGATCCGACTGTAGCTTTCAAGAACGGGATTTTATCAGTGAACAGACCTTCACCGGTTGTTACGCCGAACACCTGGGCATTTCTGCGGGACGCGATGATCGCCCCCACAGGGTTTCGCGAATATGATGCGCGCTGGAAGTATCCAGAGGAAATCAACCTGCCCGGCATGACCGCGCTTGGTCTCGGGCTTGGCACACAGATGTTCGCGCGCGGGATTGCGCCGGTGATCGCGGTCGGAAACGATTACCGTGATTATTCGCTGTCCATCAAAAACGCGCTGATGCTTGGCCTGATGCAGGCCGGTATTCACGTCAAGGACATCGGCCCCGCCTTGTCGCCCATGGCCTATTTCGCACAGTTCCATCTGGATGCGGCAGCCGTAGCGATGGTCACCGCCAGCCATAATCCGAACGGCTGGACAGGTGTCAAAATGGGCTTTGAACGGCCGCTGACCCATGGCACCGATGACATGGCAGAGCTGCGGGACATCGTGCTGAACGGTCGGGGCGTTCGCCGTGACGGCGGGCGCTATGACTTCGTCAATGGCGTAAAAGAGGCCTATCTGGACGATCTGGTCGGCGACTTCAAAATGTCGCGCCCGCTCAAGGTTGTCTGTGCGGCGGGCAATGGAACGGCATCTGCCTTTGCGCCCGAACTTTTTGCGCGGATGGGCGTAGACGTGGTGCCGCTGCACACGAACCTTGACTACACCTTCCCCAACTACAACCCGAACCCCGAAGCGATGGAAATGTTGCATGACATGTCCCGTGCCGTGACTGAGTCCGACGCGGATATCGCACTTGGGTTTGATGGTGACGGTGATCGTTGCGGCGTTGTCGACGACGAGGGCATAGAGATTTTCGCAGATAAGGTCGGCGTCATCATGGCACGCGATCTGGCCAGACTGTACCCCGGCGCCACCTTTGTGGCCGATGTGAAATCTACCGGCCTTTTCGCCTCTGATCCCGAGCTGAAGAAGCATGGCATCAAGGCGGATTACTGGAAAACCGGCCACAGCCATATGAAGCGGCGGGTCAAGGAGCTCGGGGCGCTGGCCGGCTTCGAGAAATCGGGCCATTACTTCCTCGCCGAACCGATCGGCCGCGGCTATGATTGCGGCATGCGCGTCGCGGTCGAACTGTGCAAGCTGATGGACCGCAATCCCGACAAATCCATGTCCGATCTGCGCAAGGCCCTGCCCGTCACCTTTGCAACCCCGACGATGTCGCCCCACTGTCCCGACACGCTGAAATACGGCGTTCTGGACCGCGTGGTTGCGCAACTGGTCAGGCTGGACACCCTTGCGGGCCGCAAGGTGGAACAGGTCGTTACGGTGAACGGCGCGCGGGTGATCCTGGACAACGGCGCATGGGGCCTTGTCCGCGCCTCCTCGAACACGCCCAATCTGGTGGTGGTCTGCGAAAGCCCCGAAAGCGACGCCGAGATGCGCGCAATCTTCGAAGACCTCGATGCGATTCTGCGCACGGAGCCCTCGGTCGGCGACTACGATCAGAAAATCTGACGCGGTGGCGGCCTACGCGCCCTTGAAACAGTGTTTTCGGCAGGATTTCGGCCAGTGATGAAAGCGCCAATCCCCCGGACCGCCTATGTGGAATGGCCCCGTGCGTTTCCCGTCGCCCACCCCGCCGACCCCTTGCGAAAAATAACCGCCTGGCCACATGCACTTTTTCCTAGATGGGGGCTTGAACACCGCGCATACTCGTCGTAATTACGCCTCCACACTGTTGGGGTGTAGCCAAGTGGTAAGGCAACGCTTTTTGGTAGCGTGTACCGTAGGTTCGAATCCTACCACCCCAGCCAGTGGTCCCCAGACCTTTGCAGCATAGCCAGCCCCGTCAGCCGGGAGGTCAATAATGCCCCTAAAAATGCCCCAGTAAATCGAGTGTGCCGAGGGCCAGCGAAGGCCCCCAGCGGGTTTAACGGGTTTCAGCAGACTGACTTGTCTTCTGCTAGCTCACGGTCATAGCAAGCCGAAGTCCAGCCCATTCGCCAACACCTCCCAGTCATCTCGCTTATTGTCCTCCTTAGAGCCAATCTCGAGGTGGTCCGGGTTAATACAACGGCGATTATGGCAGCGGTGTCGCACCACATCTTCCGTCGTCGCCTCGAGCTGATCCGTGACACAGAAAACGAACCTGTAAGCCGCCTTCTGTTGCCCCTTGAACCGGACCTTCCTCGGGGTTACCGTCGGCGTCACGATGCAGCCGTTTTGATCCCTTACCGCTTCCTTCAAAAGCCCCGCGACCCTTTCCAACGCTTCAGGCAAGTGGTTCTCAATAATAAACGACCAATAGTCTGACGAACCGTCAGTCAGTGTGAATTCGATCGACGTGTCATCCATCACAAGATCACCTCGAAATCCATCAAGCCACTATCTAGGTTAGCAAGGTTATCAGTCAGTTTCACCTTGGAACCATCTGGTGCAATCACCATGCCGCGATCAATGACGAAGCCGGGACGCACCCATATTCCCCGTGCATAGTCCACTCCTCCCCACTTCACTTTGGACTTGGTCCACCCCAGTTCGGGCATCATGTGTTTGACCGAATTGAGAGGTGGCTCGGTTTGTTTGAACAGGTTCCGTGGGTTCCTTAAGTGGATTTCCGCCTTGGTTACGCTGCCACCAA
>NZ_JBGQOJ010000019.1:0-66208 GCF_052119585.1 Pseudogemmobacter sp. W21_MBD1_M6
CGCCGGGTGGAGTGATGCGTTTCTTCTCAGCCTTCTCAATAACTTAGCCAACCCTTAGGTCAAACGCGATTGCCCTGACCACAGGCTGACGCACTTACTTCATAATCGCGAAATAAGTCAAAAATCGAGGTGCCCTTAATATGAATCATGTTGCCAAACATCCGTTAAAGTATAAATAATAAGCTCGGAAAAACAGTGCTCATTCACTTGATCGGAAAAAACGTGAATATAAATATCAAGGACCTTTCACTAAAAGAACTCAAGCAGCTTCGCAAAGACGTGGAAACCGCAATCGAGAATTTCGATGCAAACCTGCGGGCAGAAGCCCTTGTCGAACTTGAAGCAAAGGCAAAGGCCATGGGCTTTACTCTGGCTGAACTGACCGGCGGAAAACCCCGGCGGACAAAGGTTGCACCAAAATACCGCAACCCGCAGAACCCCGATGAAACCTGGACCGGACGCGGTCGCAGACCTAAATGGTTCGAGGCCGCATTGGCCAATGGCGCGAACATCGACGACTTTCTGATTTAATCCTCGGAAAACCTGCATTTATCGCCAGTGACATGTAAAACGGGTCCGGCCGGAAGCCATTCCAGCCGGACCCGTTTTATTTCGGATATCAATGCACGGCTTACAAATACAAAAGCGGGCCGGCGGTTTGGTGCGCGAACCCGCCTGCACCATTCCGTTACGCCTTGGATTCTGTCGCCCGCCACCATAAACAGTCATGCCAAGGCCCGTGCGCCCTGCGCAGGGGCCACCAAGACCCAAACAACCGACAGGCCCGACATGCACCCCAATCAAGACCCGATCCGCCGAATTCCCGCCCTGATCGCCTCCGAGATCAGCGCCCGACCCGATCAGGTCATCGCCGCTATTGGCCTGTTGGACGGCGGTTCTACCGTGCCGTTCATCTCTCGCTATCGCAAAGAGGCGACAGGCGGGTTGGACGACACGCAACTGCGGACGCTGGCGGACCGTTTGGGATATCTGCGCGATCTGGAAGCGCGCCGCGCGACGATCCTTGGGTCGATCCGCGAGCAGGGCAAGCTGACGGATATCCTGGAAACCCGCATTGCCGCTGTTGTGACCAAGGCCGAACTGGAAGACATCTATCTGCCGTTCAAGCCAAAGCGGCGCACACGCGCCATGATCGCCCGTGAAAACGGGCTGGATCCTTTGGCACAGGCCATTCTGGCAGACCGCAGCGCCGTTCCGGCAGACCTTGCCACCGGCTATCTGTCAGACACTGTTGCCGATGCCAAAGCCGCCCTTGAAGGCGCCCGCGACATCATTGCCGAAGGGCTGGCTGAAAATGCCGATCTGTTATCGCGCCTTCGGACCTACCTGCGCGACAACGCCCGCGTCAATGCGCGGGTGATCGAGGGGCAAGAGGCGGCAGGGGCCAAGTATTCCGATTATTTCGCCCAGTCAGAGGCATGGGCAAAACTGCCCGGCCACCGTGCACTTGCCATGTTCCGCGGTGCCCGCGAGGGGTTTCTGTCCGTCGATCTGGAGGCAGAGGCAGACCCAGCCGAGGCGATGGTGCGCGCGGTCATCGGGGTGAACAGCCGCGCGGCGGGTGATCTGTGGCTGGCGGATGCCTGCGGCTGGACATGGCGGGTCAAACTGCGCACCACGCTGACAATCGACCTGTTGTCGGACCTGCGCAAGCGGTCCGAGGAAGAGGCGATTCAGGTCTTTGCGCGCAACCTCAAGGACCTATTGCTTGCGGCACCTGCGGGTAGCCGCACAACCATCGGGCTGGACCCGGGTATCCGCACCGGCGTCAAGGTGGCGGTGGTGGATGGCACCGGCAAACTTGTCGAAACGGCGACCGTCTATCCGTTCCAGCCAAAGAACGACCTGCGCGGGGCACAGGCGGTTCTGGCCGCGCTGATCGTCAGGCACAAGGCAGAGCTGATCGCGATCGGCAATGGCACCGCCAGCCGTGAAACCGAACGCCTTGTGGCGGATGTGCTGTCCTCGCTTGATGGCAACAAGCCCACCAAGGTGATCGTGTCCGAGGCGGGCGCATCGGTCTATTCGGCCTCGGCGCTTGCCGCTGCGGAATTTCCCGACCTTGACGTTTCGTTGCGCGGTGCCGCCTCTATCGCGCGGCGATTGCAAGACCCGCTGGCCGAACTGGTCAAGATCGAACCGAAATCCATCGGTGTCGGCCAGTATCAGCATGACGTCGACCAATCGCGCCTGAACCGGTCGCTGGATGCCGTGGTAGAGGATGCGGTGAACGCAGTGGGGGTGGACCTGAACACCGCCTCTGCGCCCCTTCTGGCGCGCGTGGCGGGCATCGGCGATACGCTGGCCGAGGCCATCGTCACCCACCGCGATGAAAACGGTGCCTTCAAGGCCCGAAAGGATCTGTTGAAGGTCGCCCGCCTTGGCCCCCGCGCCTTCGAACAATGCGCAGGTTTCCTGCGGATCGCCGGCGGGACAGAGCCGCTGGATGCGTCCAGTGTCCACCCCGAGGCCTACGCCGTTGCCCGCCGCATTATCGCCGCCTGCGGCACCGATCTGCGCAGCCTGATGGCTGATCCGGCCCGGCTTCAGGGGCTTGATGCCGCCGACTTTGTCGATGGCCAGTTCGGCCTGCCCACCGTGCGCGATATCCTGTCAGAGCTGGAAAAACCCGGCCGCGACCCGCGCCCCGGCTTTCAGACGGCCACCTTCACCGACGGGGTTGAAACCATCACCGATCTGCGCGCCGGTATGCTGCTGGAAGGCACCGTCACCAATGTCGCGGCCTTTGGCGCCTTTGTGGATATCGGCGTGCATCAGGACGGCCTGGTGCATGTCAGCCAGCTTGCCGACCGGTTCGTCAAAGACCCGCACGAGGTGGTCAAGGCGGGCGATGTCGTGAAGGTGCGTGTGGTCGAGGTGGATGTGCCACGCAAACGCATCGGTCTGACGATGCGCAAGGACGGCGGGGCCGATGCGCCGAAAGCAGAAAAAGCGGCGCCGGCAAAGCCTGCCCGGTCCGGTCAGCGCAAAGGCCCTGATACGCCATCCAAACCGGCCCCGAAACCGTCACCCCCGACCGAACCCGGCGGGCTTGGCGCCGCACTGCTGGAGGCGATGAAGCGCAAATAGCCCCCTATCCCGTTTGTCCGCGCGGCCCGTTCCGCAGCCACCGCGAAGTCGGCAAAGCCGCGGTGGCTGCGGAACGCTTTCATCACGGCGGGACTGGAGACCGATAAAAACGGAACTGCGGATATAGTGACCTCTTGCGCGCCCCCCCGGCGTCCTCTATGTCACGTTTACCGCAAGACAATGGCGAGTTGGCGGAGTGGTTACGCAGCGGATTGCAAATCCGTGCACATGAGTTCGATTCTCATACTCGCCTCCAATACCTTCAATGGCGTATTGAATGTTCTGTGGATGTACAAATGTCCATTTTACAGGGCATTTTACAACGACGCTCTTGCGGCGTTCTTCTCGGCCTTCGCAACCAACCCAAAAATATTGTCGATTTTGTCGCCCCCAACCACCGCGTAAATCTCATCCATTTGCGTTGCGTACCGCAAATTCCACCCGAATACGGTTGCAAGTTGCACGGCGTCTGGTCCTGCGTTCAAGAGACTTGCGGTCGCTGTTCCGCGGCAGTCGTGCATGTGCAGGCTTTGGCCCAGCGCCTGTTCAGTAAGACCCGCCTTGGTCTTCCAATGGCTCAGGCGCTGCGAGGAGTGAGGTGGTCAAATATGACATGCGCCGCTACATAAGTCGCAACAGGATCGAGATCATCTTCGGGCGACTGAAGGACTGGCGCAGGATCGCCACGCGCTATGACAGATGCCAAAAGGTCTTCCTCTGAGCCGTCGCCCGCGCAGCCACAGTGATGTTCTGGCTTTCATGAACAATGAGTCTGAAGCCTGAGAACTTCGTCACAATGCACGCCATCGGCTATCGCTACCGCCGGTTTGTCCTTCGACACATCAATCCCGACGTAGATCGTTGGTTGTTCGATGTCATGCCTTTCTCCATCGCAATAGCGCGGCACCTACCGTCATGCGATCAGATTACATGCTGATCAAGGTCGGGCCGCTAAAAGAAAGACATTCGATCTTATGGTTTTCGGCGGGAAGCAGCCAACCTTCGCCTCGCATAATAACCCGTGGGCAACACCCGATGACACGGTTCAGGCCAAGAACCACGACGTCAATCAGGAACAAAGCATCGACACACCCGGCGAGGACGAGATGCTGGGGGACATGATCCAGAACGCCACTCGAGGCCCGAGCAACAGCAGTAAAGGCGGTGGCGAAACGGGTGGCGGACATGGCGGCGGGGGCTGATGCATCCAGCGGCCGATGACGATGCGCGGCCCTGACCGCGCACCCTCTTGCTTGTCTTGCTTGTCAAAAACTGCCGAGCGACCAAAAGAATGTCTCGCCAGAGCTGTCATCGACACCGTCATTGTCGGTGCTTGCCCATGCGGACCCATCGGCAAATATCGCGAGGCCTTCGACCTTGTCCACGACATAGCCGCCATTGGCGCGCAGATCGGGTATCAGGTCGCGGACTTCTTCTTTCGTCACCACAGGCAGTGGGCCGCCCAAGGGTGCGGGCACCAATTGATCGGCCGGGATGCGGAACACTTTCTTGACTTTGGCAGCGGCGCCAATCTGGTTGTCACGCTCGACAACATAGACGCTGTCACCATGCGCAACGATCTCTGACAGGCCGGTCCAGCCGGTGTCTGCGGCAGCCTTGGGGTAGTGAACGGCACCCCATTCTTCGGTGTCGATGTTATAGGATACAAGCTTGACGTGATCTTTTGGATCATCGCCCCACTCGCGCTGCACCGCCATCCAAAGGGTGTTGCCGATCAACGTGATCCCCTCAAATCCGAACCGCGCTTCCACCGCCAGTAATGCAGCGGGCAGGGCAATCTCCTGGCGGATCTGGCCCTTTGCGTTCACGTGGTAGATCGCGTGCGGCACAAGGCGGTCTGTGCGCCCTTCGGACGCAAGCCAAAAGCCGCCCTCGCCATCACGAACGATACCTTCAATATCCAGTTTCTGGGCAGGATAGCCCGCGCGGGTCACGGGCAGGGCATCGACGATCTGCGCCGGTGTCACCTTGGTGTCGATCGTGAAAATTGTGGGCTGGTAGCCGTAGAAGCTGTCATTGACCGCGTAAATCATGCCATTTTCGCCAGCGACCATTCCAGAAATCGCGCCCCAGCCGATCAGGCTGTCCGCCCCTGCAGAGGTCAGTTGCGGATAGGCGGCAGGCGCAGTCTGATACTCGTAAATCATCACGTGACTGCGTGCGCCGCCGTCTTCGATCAGATCCGCCTCATTGGCGGTGACGAACAGGTTGCGAGACGGGATCGCCACGGCCCCCTCTGGTGCAATCCCCGATGGCAGCATTTGCTTAAGGACAGGGGCTGTCGGGTTGCTGACGTCATACACACCCACGACAGAGGCGCGTTCGGCAAGGATAAAGGCATAGGGCGTACCGTCGAAAGTGGCGAACTCCATACCTTCGGGCTCTGCGCCTTTCGCGTCGGACCGTTTGTCCGGATAGTGACCGACCTGAACTATCGCGTGCTCGAAACTGCTGCCCGCCTCGAAGACCACTGTGCCGTCCTTCTTGAAAATCGACCAACCGCGCGCGCCGCCGTCCATGTCGCCTTCGTTGGCGATGGCAAAATGGGTCTCGTCAAGCCATTGAACCCCGTCCGGTTCGCGCAAGCGACCTGTCTGGCTTTCGGTAAACAGAAGCGCCCCGCGTTCATCGACGGTATCGATCCGGTCAAGGTCAACAGCGCCTGCCGAGAAGTGGTGCAGGATCGTCCCTGACTTTGACATGACGACGATGTGGTTGTTTTCCTGCATGGTCACCACAATTTCGTTGGCCGTATTCACGTCGACAAACTCTGGCTCCGGATCTTCGGGCGACACTTCTGCCAATCCGGTCATGTCGATCTTGACCATGCTGTCGCACACAGGTGCGCCGTTCAGGATGTCGAATGTAACGACATAGCCGCCCGGCAATTGCCCGGTGCGTCCGTCACCGGCATTCTCGTCGCGCTCGTTTTCTACTGCAATGACGACAAAGCTGCCATCCGGGGCAATCGCCGTACTATCGGGCTGGCCACCCAGATCACAGGATGCCAGCTCGTCCATCGTGTTGATGTCGAAGACTTTCAATCGGCCAGAGGGGGCGGCGTAACTTTCCGACGTGTTCACGCCGACCATTACGCTGGTGCCGACAATCGAAACGGCTGTCGGCTCTCCGCCGACGTCGATATTGCCTTTGGCAAGCGGCGCGGTGGGATCAGTTATGTCGATCAGGCCGACGACACCAAGGGGGCTGTCGGAATATGCCAATGTCATCCCGTCGCCCGATGCGCTGATGATCTCTGCCGAAGACTCAGCTGTCGGATCAGTATTGTTCGCATGTGTGGCAAAGCTGCTGACACGGTTGAAATTCATGTCTGCCGCCGCCGAGGTTGCCATCAGCGCGATTGTGGATGTCATACTAAGAAGTCTGAACGACATAAGCGTAGTTCCCCAAATGTTTATTATTTGGGAACTCTATGCCGCAGATGATAATCAGATCATGACAGTTTGGAAACAGTTCGATGACAGTCTGTGACCGACCCAGTGCGGCCCGTCACCGAATGCGGACGACGCGGTGCGGGGCTTAGGGTCGACCCCCATGGCAAAGCCATCGGTCGCCATCATGGAGACGAGCGCGGCGGTCGATACGTTGCCCTTCGCCCCCGGTGCGTAAGGGCACCCCGACTGCGCTGTCAAATGTGCATGGCCCCAACGCCAGGGCGGCCCTGGGGTTGTTCCTCGCGGCCCCTGTCGTGTCGTGAATGTGACCGGAAAGGTGCGCGGCGGGAAGGTTGCCGATCGTGCGTTTCGGGGCAGGCTTGGTTGCCGTCTTGTCACCTGTTTTGGCAGCCAGATGTTCCTTCTGCACCTCGACCTCGGAAAGTGCGATGGACAAGTCCTCGAACGCCAGTTGCCGCTCGTCCTCGGACAGCTTTTCCGACCGCTTGCCATGCCCCCCGTGCCAATAAGCGTGAGACAATTGATTGGCTAAAGTTTGCATTTGAGGGCGTAGGAGAACGAACCGATGGTTATGCATCCACAGCCACCACTTTCGCCGGATGCCGGATCTGACGCTGCTTCGCCCACGACATCGCCCGCCCGGCGCGAACGGAACACAAATACGGTGCCCCTTTCGGTGAATGCGATGCATTCACCTGTCGGCAATGGGGGAACGGAACCTTGCGCAGCACCGATGACACCAGCGCCGCCGGGCCATCGTGCCCCTTCCTGAAGTCCACAGGCCGGGGAGACCAGAACCCGAACGCGGTCGATGGAAACATCATGTCGTGGCCGCCAAGGCACACACGATCCCGGCAATGCGCAGGGCTGGAGTGGTCGGGGGCAAGCGCAGGGTGATTTGACCGACACCAAACTCAATGCGTGCATCGGATGAGGTAACAGGCGGTTGCTTGGACTGAACAATATCCGGCACGGTCATCGGCACAAAGTTAAAACCGTCATTCTCGGCTGGCAAAACCAGCCGCCATCGCGACACTCCTTCACAAACGTCAGCCATCGCTGACATCGCAGGTCATGAAAAAGCCTGGAAGGTGGTGGGCGCAATAGAGCAGTGACATCAGCCGCTTGAATGGCCCTTGCGGGTGGCGGTCATTCCGGCTGTCGGCGTCGCAGGGCCTTGCGCACCAGAACGAAGAACAAGGGTACGAAGACAATACCAAGAATTGTCCCCGTGGCTGTCCCGCCCAGCACAGCGGCCCCGACAGCGCGACGCCCCCCCGAGCCGGCACCGGAGGAAAGTACCAGCGGCACAACCCCGAGTGTGAAGGCCAGAGATGTCATGATGATCGGGCGAAAGCGCTGCCGTGCCGCGGCCAGAACGGCGTCGTAAATGTCTTTTCCGTCCTCAACCTGCTCTCGCGCAAATTCCACGATCAGAATGGCGTTTTTGCCCGTCAAACCGATGACGGTCAGCAGACCCACCTGAAAGAACACCCCGTTCTGAAAGCCGAAGTTCCAGGCCGTAAAGAGTGTGCCCAATATCCCGACGGGCATGGCCAGCATGACCGAAAACGGGATTGCCCAGCTTTCATAAAGGGCCGCAAGACAGAAGAAAATCGCTGCGAGCGACAGCGCATAAAGCAACGGGGCCTGAGACCCGGACTCGCGTTCCTCGAGCGACAAACCAGTCCACGCAACGGCGAAACCGGGCATCTGGTCAACAAAACCCTCGATTTCCGCCATGGCTTCGCCTGTGGTCACACCGGCAGCCGGAGCCCCTTGAATCTGCATCGCGGGCATGCCGTTATAGCGGGTGAGGCCTTGTGGGCCATAGACCCAACGTTCGCTGGAAAAGTTGGAAAACGGCACCAGATCACCTGATGCGTTCCGGACACGCCATCTTTGCAGATCCGAGGGCGTCGCACGGGAATTGGCCGCGCCTTGGACATAGACGCGTTTGGTGCGCCCATTGTCGTTGAAGTCGTTCACGTAAGTCCCGGCCATTGCAATGGCAAGTGTGTTGCCCACAGCAGAGGGCGACACACCCATCGCGCCAGCGGCACGCCAATCAATGTCCAGTTTGAACTGGGTCGCATCCTCGAGACCGGAGGGGCGCACGGAAGCGATCAGCGGGCTTTGCGTTGCCATGCCCAGAACCATGTTGCGGGCTTCGAGTAGCTGTTCGTGTGACTGGCCGCTTTGGGCTTGCAGGTAGAAGTCAAAGCCGGAAACGTTGCCAAGTTCGGTCACCGCAGGCGGCACGATCGGAAAGGCCATGGCCTCCTTTATGCCCATCATTGCGGGAAATGCGCGACCGGCAAGGGCCTGAACGGATTGCGCCGGGCTGGGACGGTCTTTCCAGTCCTTCAGTCGGATAAAGGCCAGTCCATTGTTCTGGCCGGCGCCGCTAAAGGAAAATCCCGCAACTGAAAACACAGAGTCAACACTGTCGCTTTCGGTGTTGAGAAAGTGATCCTGAATCTGTTGGGTTGCTTTGAGCGTATTCTCAACGGTGGTGCCAGACGGTCCCTGCACAAGCGCCAGCATGATCCCCTGATCCTCATCAGGCAAAAAGCCCGTGGGCGTTTGCATGAAAAGCCAGACAATGCCGGCACCCATCATCGCATAGACCAACAGCATCCGCAGCGGGCGACGGATCACATAGTTCACGGTCCAGCCGTAACCGCCGGCAAGTTTTTCGAACGCACTGTTGAACAGACCAAAAGGCCCGCGTTTGGTGTGATGGGCATCCTTGCCTTTCAACAACGTCGCACAAAGCGCGGGCGTAAGCGTAAGAGCCACCAGAACGGATAGCATCATGGCAGAGATGATCGTCACCGAGAACTGGCGATAGATCACGCCGGTGGAGCCGCCGAAAAAGGCCATGGGAATAAACACCGCAGACAGCACGAGGGCGATGCCGACCAGCGCGCTGGTGATCTGGTCCATGGATTTGCGGGTCGCTTCGCGTGGCGACAGCCCCTCTTCTTCCATGATCCGCTCGACGTTTTCCACCACAACGATCGCGTCATCGACCAGCAGGCCGATGGCAAGCACCATCGCCAGCATGGTCAACACGTTGATGGTATATCCGAAGGCTCCGAGCACAGCGAATGTCCCAAGAATGACCACGGGCACGGCAAGCGTCGGGATAAGCGTGGCGCGCAGGTTTTGCAGGAACAAAAGCATCACGAAGAACACCAGAACGATCGCCTCGATCAGGGTTTTCTGCACCTCGTTGATAGAGATTTCGATGAACGGCGTGGTGTCATACGGGATAACATAGGTCATGCCCGTTGGAAAAAATTCGGCATAGTCCGCGATCATTTCGCGCACACGCCTTGACGTGTCCAGCGCGTTGGCACCTGGCGCAAGCTGGATCGCCATACCCGAGGCGGGATTACCGTTGAATTTCGCAACGGTCGCATAGTTTTCCGCACCGATCTCTACGCGGGCGACGTCCTCCAGAAGCACCAGACCGCCACCGGTTTCAGATCGCAGGATGATATTGCGGAAATCCTCTGGCGTCTCCAATAGGGATTGCGCCGTGATCGTCGCGGTGAACGCCTGCCCCTCGGGAGAAGGAAGCGAGCCAAAGGAACCTGCCGAGATCTGCGCATTCTGCGCGGCGACGGCTGACACGACGTCAGACGGCGTCATATCGAATGCAGCAAGCTTTGACGGATCAAGCCAGATCCGCATCGCATATTTCGCACCGAACACCTGCGTGCCGCCCACACCTTCGATCCGGCTGAAAGCATCCACGAGGTTGGAGCTGAGATAATCCGACAGGTCGGCCTGATCCATGCTGCCATCTTCGGAGATCACGCCGATGACCATCAGGAAACCCGCCGATGCCTTTTGCACCGTCACACCCTGACGCTGCACTGCCTCGGGCAAAAGCGCGGTCGCCTGTGACAGTTTGTTCTGCACCTGCACCTGTGCGATGTCTGGATCAGTGCCCGTTTCGAACGTCAGTGTGATCGTGGCTGATCCAGACGCGGTCGAGGACGACGACACATAGCGCATTCCGTCCAGACCGGTCATCTGTTGCTCGATGATCTGGGTGACCGTATTGGCCACCGTATCGGCGGACGCGCCCGGATAGGTCGCGCGGATCGCCACGGACGGCGGGGCGATCTGTGGGTATTGCGCCACCGGAAGCGAGTAGATCGACAACAGGCCAATGCCCATGATGAGGATCGAAATCACCCAGGCGAAAACCGGGCGGTCAATAAAAAAGCGGGCCATGGGGTCCTCTCGGAGCTATGCTCAGTTGTTCTCTGCCGAGGCCTTTGCGGCCTCTTGTTCCTGCGGGGTCACTGTCGCACCGGGAGCAGTTTTTTGCAGACCGGCGACAATGACGCGATCCCCGGCGGCGACACCGGCGGTCACGACCCAGTCCGTGCCATGATCGCGCAGGACTGTCAGGGGCCGCTGCTCGACGATATTTGCGGCAGTGACGACCAGCGCCATAGGTTCCCCCCGGCGGTCATGGGTCACGGCCTGTTGTGGCACCAGAATTGCGTTTTCCACAACGCCTTGCGGCATGTCGACTTGAACATACATGCCGGGCAAGAGGAACCCGTCCGGATTGGGAAAGGACAGCCGTAGCACAATGGTGCCCGTATCTTCCTTCACATATGGTTCTGCGGCGGAAAGTTCCCCCTGATATTCATAGATCGTCCCATCGGCGAGCTTGAGTTCAACGATCTGGCCGCGCTTCTCGGCAAAATCGGCGCCCCTGCCAGCCCTGCGCCAGCGCAGCATGTCCGCGGCCGCTTGCGTCACATCAACATGGACCGGGTCCAGCGCACGGATCGTGGTCAATGCGGTGGCCTGCCCCGAGGTCACCAGCGCCCCCTGACTGACGTCGCTCAACCCGGTGACCCCTGCAATCGGCGCACGGATCGTGGTGCGGTCCAGATCAATCTCGGTCGCCAACAATTGGGCTTCTGCAACTTTTACAGTGGCAATCGCAGTGTCCCGGGCAGAGATGGCGTTATCGAAGTTTTGTTGCGACACAACGTTGCGGGCTTTCAATTCCTGTTGCCGGTCGTATTCCCGCTGTGCAGAATTGAGCGCGGCATTCGCCTGCGCAAGCTGCGCCTGTGCCGCTGCTTTTTGCGCCTCGTACGAGGCGGCATCGATCTGGTAAAGGGGATCACCCTTGGCAACCGGACGGCCTTCGGCAAAAAGGCGTTCGCGGATGATGCCGTTCACCTGCGGGCGGACCTCTGCCTCGGACGAGGCAGCAACACGGCCGGGAAGCGGGGCGGTCAACGTGACATCGGCAGCCTTGAGGGTCACAACCGTGACGGCCACGGGCGGGCGGGCATCCTGAGCCGCAGCAGTCAGCGGCGTCAGGCTTGCAGCAAGGACAAGGACGGCTGACAGCCGCGTCAGGGGCGCGAAAAAATAACGGGGCATCGAGGATTGCTCCAATAGATGGGCCGACCCTGCGGATCGGTGGTGAAAAAGTGGGAACTGAGCGATTTTCCGTCCATACAGGAGGCGTACCAAGTATTCTATTGATCCATGATTAAGGAAACAGGATAGTTTTGTAAAGTGCGATTGGCTTGCAAAACATGATGCCCACCGTCAAAAATGGTGGCAGGAGACGATGTTGTGAAAAATATGGAAAACCCCGAGGAAGAGAAGGCGGATTGCTGTGGGAAAGCGCGGCGCGGGCGCCCGCAGCAAATGGACCCGTCTGCCCGAGAGGCTGCAATTCTCGAGGTGGCGGCTCAACTGCTTATGGAGGTGCCGTTCGACGATGTGACCATGGTTGCGATCGCGTGCCGTGCGGGCATGTCGAAACGCACGGTTTATGAACATTTCAAAAGCCGGGAGGAGCTGCTGGTGCGGTCCATCGTGGACATCTCACGCACTATTTTCCTGCCCCTCAACAGCGAGGATACGCAGCGTTCCTTGCGTGACAGGCTGTCACTATTGCTACGGATCAACGCTCCGCCGGGGTGCGAGGCGCATAAGCTGGAGTTTTTGCGGTCGATCATCGCCAAGGCACAGGCCTATCCGGTTCTGGCGCAGCAACTACATGCGAACGGGCGCGGGGTCTTGATTGGCTTCGTCCGCACCGAAATCGAACGGGCAATGGAAAGCGGGGAAATTGTTCTGGCCCCGGCAAACCTGGAAATGGCGGCGGAAATGCTTTTGGACATGGCTTTCGAAAACACACTGACGCGCCTGCTGCACCCCGGATTCCAGCGGCAAGACGATGCCGAAGTCGAACGTCGCCGCGAGTTTGCCATTACCGTATTCCTGCGGGGGTGTGCGCCTTGATGTGGCAGCTTTTCGGGATAGTCTCCGGTACCGCTCAATGATCGTCTCTCTGTTGTCGTGCGAACGGCACCGCGGGGCTTTTGCGCAAGCATTGTGCTTGTTCTGACCTACAGCACCTATAGCAGCGAAAACGACACCGACGACGAGGCAGACCGGCCTGCGTTTGTCGATCTGTTCGAGGACGCAGATTTTCGTGTGCTCGGGGCGCAGGACCTTTCCACAGGTGCATTGCGCGAGGCCCCTGTCACGCTTAAGGACGCGGTCAAAGGCGGCGAGGTCGATCGTGTTGTAATCGTTTTGTCGGGGTATTTCATGGCTGATGCGCGCGATAGCCGGCTATTGGGGCGCGATGCATAGGGCCTGTCGGCCATCACCACAGGGGCCGCTGGGCTTTCGGGCGCATATCCCGGACAGGCGTTTTAGTTCTCATACCCGCCAGCAGCGACGACTTGGCTGCCGGTTACGGGCTGACGCCAGGGATCGGTGCGTTCGAAATACCATGGGGGGTCACTGTTGCGCACCCACAGACAAACGCCTGCCGCATCTGCGGTGCGCCGAAGTACTTCGTAACCCCATTCAGGGTGGGCAGGTTTGTATAGGACAGGGTATCCTCGCATTTTCAGGACATCGGCGAACCGCCAAAAATGCGCACTTTGCCCCTGCTATACGATAAAAAGTGTCCGCATTTAAACCGTCGGCATCGGGTTCGGGCCCACATCCCAGGGTCAGTGCCACGGTGGGCGTTTGATCATGAAAATGGGCACACGCCAATCACCGCCAGAAGGAACGATCCGCATTCCAACACGCTGTCCGGTTTTGGCCGATCACCTCTATTCCGTCAGGTGCAGGGTGGGGCGTTCTATCTGGCGGGGTAAAAGATCGAAAAGTGACCGGTCATCGTCCGGATCTCCTCCGGTTCTTTCGGGGTTTTGTAAAGTGTCACCCTATAATCCGTGGTGCCCGAAAACGTGCCTTCGACCAGCATGCCCGCATCGGACTTTTCATAGGTGGTCAGGGTGATGACCGGGGCTTCTTCGCGGCCATCCGCCATCCAACCGCCTTCGGTGCCACGCTCTGTCAACATTATGCCCGTATCGGTGATCAACTGCTGGCCATTGATGGCCAACACTCCGAAACTGACATCGACCCTCATGTCGATCGCATTATCTTTCAACAAAAACCCGGTGACGTTAAGCTGGTCGAAACCTTTGGCGCCGCTATCTCCACGCCATTCCGACTTTGCCCGGTCATAGGTCGCTGACACAGGAAGCACAATTTCGGCACCATCAATGGTGATTGACATTGTGTCGGTTGCAGTCTGGGCGGCACACCCTGTGGCGATCAGAATGGCCAGCGCGGCGACGGATGCAGAAAATTCAAACGACATTGAAAGCCTCTCAATAAAACTGATTTTTCCTGACGGCGGGGCATTTTGGCAAATACTTGTCGCAGAAAACTATCCCGCAATGGGTTTTGGCGCGTTGTTTTCGTGTATTCGTCTGCGCCCGCCATCGGGCAACGGAATCCTTGTATTAAAGCTAGGTCTTGTTGCATTCCCTGACGGACATGGCGTTGGCATCTTCCGGCGCCATTCCGCCCATCAAGTTGAATGTCATCTCGATTCTCATCGGCAGCATATCGCGGCGCGGAACAGTCTCATAGGCGGGGTCGGCCTCGATCACAGCCTGCACAGCCTCCAATGTCTCGCCGTTTTTCTTGCGGGTTACGATGTCCTGCACCATTTCGCCCAGAAGGGTGCAGCCAGCCAAACGTTCTTCTTTTCTCTTTTGCGCGGCAGACGGTGCTGCCGCCTCCTCTGCTGCTGTGGCCGCAATATCTGCGTTGATTGCGTCAATGACAGTTTGCGCGTTTACCTTTGGTTCGGTGGAGACATCTTGCGCCGCTGCAATTTCGGCGACCGGAAACAGGAAAAATGCGGCCATAAGAATGCGCTTCATCGAAAGGTCTCCAATGTGAAGTCAAATTATCAATATGCAATATTTACCGGGCAAAGCCCTGATCTGGCCAAAGTGTAGTAGGCCGAACCGCAGCTTGGCAACCATTTCTTTGCGCAGGAACCAAGGGAGGGCCACCGGGAACCGGGGCGGCGGACTGGGGCCGTGTCCCTGCCAATCGTTAAACGATAGGGGAAAGTTTCAATTTCATGCTATGCCAACCCTATATTGATTCCGTTTTCCCCGACAAAAAGGGCTTTTTTGATGATTGCATTCCTTAAACCGCGTCTGGTTTTATTGATGGTTCTGATGTCGGCGACACCCGCTTTTTCCGCGCCGGACGCTGCGTGCAGATATGGCACACCCGAGGCATGGGCGCAGGTGGACGCGACGTTCGTCGGCCCCTGGAAAATCGCGCATCATTCCGGATTTGTCATCGCGGGCCCGATGACCATGCCATTTCCCGCGAGTGCCGGGGTCGAAACAATGGCGATCGAGATGCTACCGACAGGTCAGCTGATCGGCACCCACCCAGAGGCACAAGAACCCATTCCCTTTGTTTGGGCGGATGAGCCGCCGTGGAAATTCGAGGCAGATGCCACCAAGGACGGCGCACCGGCGCCACTTTTGTCTTCGTCGGATGTCGAAATGCTGATGGGATGCGGGGTGGAAAATCTTGCCCGCCTCATCGGTCATACCAAGGCCACGGTCGATGGCATTGCCATGGACATGACATTGCGTCTGATGGTCGTCGGACCAGAGCAAATGTACGGGGTTTTCCACACCTCGGCTGTCGTCAATGGCACTCCGGTAAAAAGCTGGCGCACAGTGACGTTGACCCGTTGACCCGTTGACCACAGCTTACCCGCTGATCCAGCTCAACCGATTGATACAAAGGAATTTTTTATGGCTTTTGCAAAGCGCTCCGCTATGGGTTACTTCATGCTCCGGCAGGGCTGGGTTTTCGCGCTGCTTGTCGCTGTCGGTCTTGGCCTCGGGGCCTACGAGATATCGGCACACCAGACGGTCTCACGCTTTGCCTCCGAAGGTGTCGATGCCGTGGGCCAGGTGACACAAAAATCGGACTACTCCGGCCGCAAAGGCTCGAACAGGACCTATAGGCTGTCCTATTCATTTCCCACGCCCGCAGACCCTTATACCCATGGCCTTCAATCTGTCAGCGAAGCGTTCTATGACGCTCAGTCCGAAGGCGCCGATATTGTGGTGCGTTACCTGCCGTCCGACCCGGCAATCAGCGCCGTCGAACCCGACAAGATCGCAAAGGGGTTTTGGCTGGGTATGGCGGCCTCGATCGGGCTGGTGTTGGGCGGCATTGGAGGCGGCGCATACGCCATGTCGCGTGCACGCGCCTGTGTCACTTTGCGCGAGACGGGCGAGGTTCGCAGCGCCACCGTGACGGGCCACCAAACCGAGGGCAAAAAGAAAGCAAAGGGTCACATGTTGTGGAGTGACGCCTCTGGAACCGTTGGCCGAACCTTGACCGCGCCGCTGTCCGATCTGCTGCCGATTGGTGCGTCCATCACCATTTTCGCCGATCCTGAACGTCGCCTGAAGGGGGTCTGGGAGGGGGATATCGGAAGCCGCTAGCGACGCCTTTGAACATACGTCGCCCAAGATATTTCAATCCCGTGCAGGAGATTTACATATGACAGGTTCCATTCCAAAATCATGGGGAAAGCTTTGCCTTGCCTTGTTCATTGCCGTCGTGTCGCCCGCGATTGCGCAGGACCAGACAACGCCGATGTCCGAGGCGGACATGCGGTCGATGTTGCCCTTTGGTACTGACGACACCCTGAAATACGCAGTGTGCGAAACGAAATCATACCCCACCTGCACCTATGTTTGGGGGGTTGCCGACAGCTATGACGCGGTCCTGATAAAGGCCGGAAGCAAGCCGGACGGTAACCGGCTGACGACCGTCTTTGCAAAAGCCAGTACCCTGCAAGACTTTGACCGGGTGCTTGCCACATATACCGATGCAGAGCCGCTTGCGGATCTGGGCGTCAAGGCGGTCTGGTCAGAAAAGCGTCACCAGTTGTCGTTGCTGACATCGGACTATCTGGTCGTTCATGTGAATGTCGACGCGCAAGGGGTGGACGACCGCAAGGCAACCGCAGCCCGGATCGCAACCTTTTTGTTGGGCGCAAAGTGATGCAGAAATTTGCGCTTTTGCTGCTTTGCCTCACCTGTTTACCGGTGGTGGCCAAGGCCCAGCCCAAGGGCCTGAACGACGGGACTTATGATGCCTATGATTGCAAGGTCCCTGTCAGCGACCAGCGGATCGTGCTGAAAGGCAATCACATCTCGTTCTACGAATCCGCCTGCCAGATGTCCAATCCACAAACCTTGCGCGGTCTGGATGGCCCGATCTTGTTCGATGCCGCCTGCAAGGGCGAGGGAGAGACCTGGGCGACCCGCTTCATCTTTGTGCAAAGCTTCGATGGCGGACTTGTGATGATGGGCGAAAACTGGGGCGACCGTTACCAACGATGCAATTGAAGGATTTCGCCGTGTTCTTGCGCCTGCGATCTACCTTTTCCCGTTGCCAGGATCAGCCATGATGCGGGCACACTATGTGGCCCTTTTGCTGTGCGAATATTGATATGTGGGTCAAACCTATGAAAGGGGCAGATCCCGCGACGGCAGCAGTCAACCCTGCCACAGCGTCGATCGGACAGAGTGCCTGACCGGAAAGCAGACTGGCCATTACCTGGCCGACAAGAAGTTGAAACCGCCCTAGACATGGTTGCCCGTCCGAAAGAGGGCGGTTGTTTTTGCCCTGTTTGGTTTCGATGTCACCTATCGAAAGCCGGGAGGCTATTATGACTATCCGATTTCCAAAGCTATTTCTGATACTTGTTTTAGTCCAATTATCCCACGTCAGGCATGCTGCCGCAGACATCCAATCCAATTTGACGATGGAGGATATTCCTTCGATTTCATCCGGTGCAGCGGACATCGTCGGGGATCTGTCGGATGGGGCGCAGGATCTTTGGCTGTTCACGGTTCTGGAAAACGAGACTCCGACGCTCTATTCGGCCCGGATCGAGGGGCTTGGGGATACAGGTGGCGCGGTTACATTCATCCGCCTCGAAAGGAACGATAAACGCGAAGTAACGCGTCGGGAAGACATCACAACCCGCGGTCTTTTCCCCTCCAGCCGCCCTGGCGGCAGCGTGGCGCAGATCGGTCCGCTTATGCTTACTCCGGGCGAGTATGTTCTTGGCGTCGCCCCCCTGATCGCGGGAAACGGGGCCTACCGGCTGCGCTTTTCGCCAGAGGCTACAACACCGCTTTCCGTCGGTGCAGGCGATCTGCCCATAGGCCGGTGGTCGGCCAAGGGTCCAGACATTGAACGATGCCTGGCGTTGCCACAAACCCGTATCGACCTTGCGGTTTTCACACCGCCAAAAAGCGATATCACCGTCTGGCTGCTTGACAAGAACAGCAAACAGCATTTGCGCAGCGGGGTGGCCCCGGTCTGGCGCGTCAACAATCTGGATGGAACGGGCCAGCAGCTTTGCATGACCAGCCGCGCGGCAATGCCCTGGTCGGCACTTCTTCGCCTCGCCGATACGCAACGCCTTGCCCCCGAAACCGAGCCGAACGACGTTTCGGACAGTGCCGTGCCTGTACAGGCCGGATCAATGGTGTCCGGCATTCTGGATGCACGCGGCACGGACAGCGACAAGGACGCGTTCGTCCTCGAGGGCAGCGCAAGCGCCCGTATCGTGCAGATCACGTCGCCCGAGCAAGGCGGTTTGCGCTATAATCTGACGACAACAGGGGGGCAATCGGTCAAAAGCGGCGCGGGAAACGGCACCATCACCATTTCACCCTATGTCCCGGAACCAGATATGATCCTGATCGTGTCCGGTGATCCGGGAACGTCGTATCAACTGTCATACCTGCCATTTCCCACCCCCGAAAGCGGCGAGGACGCAGAGCCTAACGAGACGATCGCAACCGCCACCCTCTGGCCAATCGGGCAACCGGCGCGCGGTGTGCTTCAGGACGATGACACAGATTTTTTCGCCATCGATCTGGCCGCCGATCCATCTACCCGGGCACAGCTTTGGCGGTTGCAGGCTGATGGCGACAACGTGACCCGGCTTGAGGTTTTCGACGCGGCAGGTGAGCGCGTTATCCAACGCCGCTTCGACGCGGGCGGGCTTTTGCGAATATCCAACCTTTATCTGATTCCCGGGCGTTACAGTGTCGGCGTGCAGGGGAAAGGGGACTATGTGCTGCGTCTGGTGCCGCAGGGACCACGGCGTGACGATGTCGAATTCGAACCGAACGAAGACGGCGAGGAACTGGCGGTCGGCCAGACGTTGCGCGGTCAGTTGGATACCGGAGACCGCGACAGGTTCCGCTTCACCGTTCGCGCGCCCGAATGGCTGACATTGCAGATCGCACCACCCTTAGGAGAGACGATTTCGGTCTATCTGTATTCCGGTGGCGGCGAGGTTTTTCGCCATGTCCTGACCGGTGGTCAATCGGTTCTCGACTATACCCGCGCATTTTGGGCGGGCGACTACGAGATCGAGATAATCAATGCCAAAGGACTGTCCGGCCTTGATGATTACGCCATTGCCCTGTTGCCTGCACAACAGCCTTTTGGCCCGGTGCAGGACCGCGAGCCGAACGATTATGCCCATTCCGCCGAACGCTGGCCCGACAACGAGCGGTTGATGGGACAGGTCGGCGTTGTTCAACAAGACAAGGATGCCTATCTGCTCGACGGGGTAAGCGCGGGTGCCGATCTGCGGTTCTGCGCGGTGCCCGGGGCGGTTTCGATCATCGTGAACGGCCCCGATGGCAAAACCCTGCGCCGCACCATCGAAAAGACTGCATCTGGCCCCTGCGAAACCTATGCGGACCTGTCCAATGGGGATCACGTCGTCTTTGTCGAACAAAGCAGCACAGGCGCGCGGACCGGACTGCCAACGGATTATGACCTTGTGCCAACAGGCTCTGCGGTGGGCGCACGTGGTTTGGCGCTTGCGTTGGTCCCGATCGGGGTCGCCTTGGTTTCAACGCCTGAGGTGCCGAAATCTTTCCTTGCCGGTTTTGCGCAGCACGTGCCTTTACGGCTTTCGGTCAAGGGGATGGACAGGGCAGGCAGCATCAATCTGACACTTGCGGCGTCTGAACCCGGCTGGTCTCTGGGCGCGGTCAATATCTTGTCGCAAGAGGGCACGCAGACGGTCCTTGAAACCCTGCTGACGATGCCCCCCGACCTGAGCGAACGCGAAATCCGGCTGCACCTGCGGCTGCGCAGCGGGCTGACACAAGGCGAGGTCTCTTTCAGCGTGACCCCAGCAGCGCATGCGTCCCCGCTGTCACCCGAACGCACCTTTGCGGTTCCCGACGCGATGCTTGGCGGGCTGGATATGGCGGCGCAACATTTCGGGGGAAGCATCACGGCGCTGGACGGCACCGGTATTGACGGGCGCGACCCGTCCGGTGTCATCCGCGCGGATGCGTTGATCGACGCGCTTGCGACGGCAAGCAACGAGTTTTCCTTCAAAGACGCAGGCAGCGGTGCCCGTTTCAATCTTGTCCTTGGCGGTGACGCACCGGTGCCTCTGGCCGGCCTGCTGCTAACGCCACGCGCCGCACCGGGGGCAAGTAAAACCCTGCGCGGGTTCCGCGTCGAAGCCTCGGAGGATGGCAAGACCTTCAAACAGGTTCTGCGGGCAACTCTGGGTGCCGAGCCTATCGAGCAGGCCTTTGCCTTTGATCACATCATTTCGGCCCGCGCTTTGCGCCTGATCCCCGAGACCAACTGGACACTGGACCATAACACTGCGACGCCGGTCAGGCTGGGCGAATTCAAGGCGGTCGCAGCACCGGGTTGGACCCCTGCGGGCAGCGATGGCTTCAATATTGCCGACCCCAATCTGGGGGGGCATGTGGTCTGGGCGATGCCATCGGGCCAGCTTTCTCTCGAATGGGACCGCGACCTTCTGCTCGGGAACGACACAAAGCCAAGCCTTGTGCGCGACACGGATCGCATGAGTGTCGTGCTGGGGTTTCACAATGCCCGCGCCGCGCGGATCGCGGCAATCGACTGGACGATGGCCACCGAAACCCTTTTGTCGAAAAATGCCATGCCCGTCACGGATGTTGTCATCTCGTCAAGCCTGACAGGCCCGCTTGGCCCATGGACAGAGGTTGCACGCTGGGCACCGCCAGCCTCTGCCTTGCCGGATAAACCGGCCCGCTTCGATCTGCCTGCCCCGATCTGGGCCAGGTATCTGCGCCTTGACCTCGTGGCCAGAGGAAAAGCCGAATACCTGCGTCTGCCGGAACAATTGCGCGTCTGGGAGACGTCGGGCACCGCCGTTCTGCCGTCAATTCTGGGCGAGTGGGGCGAGTTTTCGGAAGCATCGGCATTCGAGAACAGCACCACCCGGCAACCGGACGTCATCGCGCGTGCCTCTGGTGGCGCGGCCCGAAATCAGGCGGTGCCGCTTTTGCCCGATCATTGGGTGTCCTCGTCGGTCGAACGCGGCGCACACGAGGATTGGTGGTCGATCACCTCGCCTCATACCACGGCTGAACTGCGTGTCTCGCTTGACACCGGACAGGCAGGCGGCGCGCAGCCTGCTCTTTTCGATGCGAACGGGACGCCTGTCGGCCTGAGACGGGCAACCAAGGCCGAGGCGGTGGATCGCGGTCTGGAGATGCCGCTTTATCTGGCGCGCCTCGACACCTCGGGGCCTTTTGCGTTGCGTATCGCGGAACCGCTTCGACCGATCATGGTCGTTTGGGACACAAGCGGATCGACCGCCCCCTACAAGGCGGCAATGCAACGCGCAATTCAGGACATCGCGCAACGGGCCGACCCGCAACGTGATCTGATAGGCTTCCTGCCCTTTGGCAGCGGCATACTTGGAGAGCAACTGCTGGGCGATCCCGAATTGCTCATTCGAAGATTGGGAAATCACGCAGGCGGGGGCAATTCCAGCAACGCCGAAAATGCATTGAGAGTGGCGGCGTTGTCGCTGTTGGATCAGGACGGTGTGCGCGGCGTTATTCTGATTACCGACGGGGCGACGGGGCGTGACCTCGCATTATGGGACACACTGGCCAGGGTCCGCCCGCGTGTTGGCGCACTGGCATTGCCCTCGACGGGTGCGTTCGGAAAAAACCCCACCCGCGAACGTGATTTGATGGAAAGCTGGGGGCGGGCCAATGGCGGCTTCTACCAGTATGTCTCGACTCAGGCGGATTTCACCGAAGGTTTCATGCGCGCGGTCGATCGCATGCGGGGGCCAAAGCCCTATCGCGCCCGTATCGGCTTTGGCCCGGCGGTGGCCCAGCCCGACGGCAGTCTGCGCGTGCGTGCCGGCCAAACCCCGCCCGGCCCCGTTCCGCAAGGGAGCGAAAGCCTCATCGTCCTGTTTGACACATCCGGATCAATGCTCAAACGTCTTGGCTCGACGCCGCGCTACAGGATCGCAAAAGAAGCGCTTGCGGCGCTGGCAACCACGGCTGATGCACAGGGCATCGCGATAGGTTTGCGCCGGTTCGGCATTCAGCCCGACGCATGCGATACAGAATTGCTTGCCCCGGTCCGTCCCGCAGGTGGTGCCGAACTGCGCCGGGTCATTGACGGCATAATTCCCCAAAACAACGCCCGAACGCCAATCGCGCTGGCATTGGCCGCCGCCCGCAAGGATCTGGACCAACGCAATGGCACGGGGCGCATCATTATCCTTACGGATGGCGAGGAAACCTGTGACGGCGACCCCAGAGCCGAAATCAAAGCGCTGAGCGATCTGGGTATTTCCAGCCGCATCGACATTGTCGGTTTCGCAATCGACGACGACGCATTGTCGGGAACCTTCGATGAATGGGCCCGTCTTGGTCAGGGCAGCTATATCAACGCCCAAGATGCCGACCAGCTAGTCAAAGCGCTGCTCGGCGTCGCGCAACCGCGGTTTTACGTCAGCCTCGCGGATGGAACGATGTTCGAAGGGGTCGTTGGGGGGCCGTCGCTCCCGCTTGCTCCGGGGCAATATAGTCTGGTGATCGAAGGACGGCCCGAGGCATTGACGCTGGAAATAACCCCCGGCGATGAAAGCGTGATCGAGGTCAGCCCGTAAAACCCGATGTATGGGGCAGTCTTTGTATCAAACCCGCGGACGAAAGGTGCCCCGGACGCGCGCCCGTCACCGCGCGGCCAGCACCGCGAGCCTGTCGCGCAGGCTGTCGCTGATCGCCCCCTCTCTCGGGGGATCGCGCAATGTGGTGAACCAATGCGCAGGCGGGTTGCGCCCGCGACTGTGCCCGACCCATTCCAGCCCGCGCAACACCGCCTCTGCCTGCGGCGGCAATCGTTCAGGTATTTCGGCACCGGTCAGTGTCGCCCAGACGCCGGTCCAAAGCCGCCCCACCGACCAGGGGTTATACCCGCCGCCGCCAAGAACCAGATAGCGTGGCGCGAGGGGGCGCAGGGCCGCGACAACCGCCCAATGGGCGTTGTTGGACAGGCAAAGCCGCGACAGCGGGTCTTCTTCGACCGCATCGGCCCCGCATTGCAGCACAATCGCATCCGCACGAAACGCCCGCACGCGCGGCAAGATCAACCGATCCAGCACATCGCGCATTTCGGTGTCATTGAACCCTTTGGGCACCGGCAGGTTGAACACCTGCCCCGCGCCCATGTCCGACAAGGCACCGGTGAACGGCCAGCGCTTTTCCTCGTGGACAGAGATCATCAGGACATCGGGATCATCGGCAAACGCGACCTCGACCCCGTCAGGGTGATGCGCGTCTATATCGACATAAGCCACCCTTTGCGCCCCTGCCCGCCGCAAGGACAGGATCGCAAGGACCGGATCGTTGAGATAGCAAAACCCGTTGGCGCGATCCGGCAGGCCGTGGTGCGTGCCGCCAGCGGGACTGTAGATCACCCCACCATCGCGTAGCAGCTCGCCCGCCAAAAGCGACCCACCCGCAGCGGTCGCGGGTCTGCGGAACATTTCGGGGAAAACCGGATTGGACGGGGTTCCAAGGCCATACCGCGCTTTGGTATCGGCACCGACCTGTTGGCTGGCCTCTGCCGCCTGCAAGGCCGCGATATAGGCGGGGGTGTGCCAGATATGCAGCGCTTGCGCCTTGGCTTTTGGGCTGGTGATGTAGTTGCCCGCGTCCAGCCATCCCAGCGACCGCGACAGATCCATCACCGTCGACACACGGGGAACCCGCAAGGGGTGCCAGGCCCCATAGGTGGACCCGCGATAGATTTCCGATCCGATAAAGCGCGGCGCAAGCGTCACTGTGTCAGCATCGCCTCGATCGGTCCGGTGATCTTGGCGGACGTCGGTTTGACCACCGATCCAAAGGTTGCAACCACGGCCCCGTCCGCATCAATCAGGATCTTGTTGAAATTCCAGGCCGGAACAAACCCTGTCTGCTCTTTCACCCACACATAGAACGGATGCGCCTCGCGCCCTTTGACATGCGTGATCTCTGTCATCGGCAGGGTCAGACCGAAATTCACCGCGCAGAAATCCTTGACGTCGGCCTCGGTCGCAAGTTCCTGATTGAAGTCGTCCGATGGCACGGCAAGCACAACCAGCCCGCGGTCCTTGTAGGTGTCATAAAGCACCTGAAGGTCGTCATATTGCGGAGTAAATCCGCATTGCGACGCGGTATTCGCGATCAGAACCGGATGCCCCTTCCATGCGTCCAGCGATAGTTCGCCGCCGTCGATAGAGGCGAACGAAAACGGCGCGGCGGCCAGTGCGGGCAGCGCGGCGACTGACAAGACTGCAAAAATCGAAGCACGGCGCATGGCGAAATCCTTTTCTATAACGTTCTACACATATTGCGGCGCGACGGGGCGTCAAGGCGGCGCAATCGGCAATTCGATGACAAATGGCATTGTGCCGCCGGGAATCACCGCTAGTCTGGAACTTGGGTCATTGCACAAAATCCAGATTGACATAGATGATTATGAACCAGATGCCACAACGTCCGATCCCACTGAAACCCGCGCAAAAAAGCAGCGTGCGGACGCAGTTTGCCGCGCTGTGCTACCGGATCGTCAATGGCAAAACGCAAATCCTGCTGATCACCAGTCGCGCATCAAAGCGCTGGATCATCCCCAAAGGCTGGCCCATCGGCGGCATGACCCCCGCCCAGACAGCAGAGCGCGAGGCCTATGAGGAGGCAGGCGTGACGGGGCGTGCCGACAACATCTGTGTCGGGCTTTACTGTTACTCCAAATGCCTGGAGGACGCGGCGGCAGTGCCTGTGATCGCGGCGGTTTTCCCTGTCAAAGTAAAGACGATCCTGGATCGATTTCCCGAACAGGGGGAACGCAGGCGCAAATGGTTCAGCGTCAAGAAAGCCGCCAAAAAGGTGCAGGAGCCGGAACTGGCCGCGATCATCGCAAGGTTCGAGCCCTCGTCACTAAGACGTTAAGCCCATTGTATTGCACTGAAATACAACTATTTTAATGCAATCTCAGACAGGGTTGCACGATGATCCGATATGCCTTGAAATGCTCGAATGATCACGGCTTTGACAGCTGGTTCAAATCGGCCGACGCCTTTGACAAATTGTGCCTTGCCGGCATGGTTGCCTGTCCCGAATGCAATTCGACCAAGGTGCAAAAGGCGATCATGGCACCCCGCGTCGTGGCCCCCCGCCCGCAAGAATCCGCCCCGCCGCCCAGACTGAACGCCCCTTTGAACGAGATGGAAAAGGCGCTTGCCGCGCTCAAAGCCAAGGTAGAGGCCACATCGGAATACGTCGGCACCGATTTCGCGACAGAGGCCCGCGCCATCCACGATGGAACCGCGCCTGAACGCGCGATCTACGGCGAGGCAAAGCCCGCCGAGGCCCGCGCATTGATAGAGGACGGCGTGCCCGTCGCGGCCCTACCTTTCATGCTAAGTCGCAAAACCAACTGAAGCACCGTGATATGACCCCGCCTGCCATTGGTGCGCCCCCGCTGGATGGCGGCGCAGGGGGCAAGACCACCCCTTCTAACCCCTTGCCCTTGGGGCATCCGGCGCATAGAAAGCCAGCGATTTTATCTAGCCGGAAAAAGGCGCCGCAATGCCAACATTGGTCATGAAATTCGGGGGCACTTCGGTTGCCGATCTTGCCCGAATCAAGAACGCTGCGATGAAGGTCCAGCGCGAGGTCGACAACGGCTATGACGTGATCGTCATCGTCTCTGCCATGTCGGGCAAGACGAACGAGCTGGTCGGTTGGGTCAACGAGACCTCGCCGCTGTATGACGCCCGCGAATACGACGCGATTGTCTCCTCGGGCGAGAACGTCACAGCGGGCCTGATGGCCCTGACGCTGGACGAAATGGGGGTGCCCGCGCGCAGCTGGCAGGGCTGGCAGGTGCCGATCCAGACCACATCCGCCCATGGGGCCGCACGTTTTCTGGACATCCCGCGCAAGAACATCGACGCTAAATTCGCCGAAGGCATGAAGGTTGCCGTGGTCGCCGGATTTCAGGGCGTCAGCCCCGAAGGCCGCATCACCACGCTGGGGCGCGGCGGGTCCGATACCACCGCCGTCGCCTTTGCCGCGGCATTCGACGCGGAACGCTGCGATATCTACACCGATGTTGACGGGGTCTATACCACCGATCCGCGCATCACATCCAAGGCGCGCAAGCTGGACAAGATCGCCTACGAGGAGATGCTGGAATTGGCCTCCCTTGGGGCGAAGGTGCTGCAAACCCGCTCGGTCGAACTTGCGATGCGATTCAAGGTGCGCCTGCGCGTGCTGTCCAGTTTCGAAGACGTTACCGACACATCCGGCACACTTGTGTGCGGCGAGGAGGAAATCATGGAATCCAATGTTGTAGCAGGCGTCGCCTATTCCCGCGACGAAGCGAAAATGACGCTGATCTCGGTCGCTGACCGCCCCGGAATCGCCGCCGCGATCTTTGGCCCGCTGTCAGAGGCGGGTGTGAACGTCGATATGATCGTTCAGAACATCTCGGAAGAGGGTCGCACAGACATGACCTTTTCGTGCCCTGTCGATCAGGTGTTGCGCGCCGAAAAGGCGATGCAGGAGGCCCAGGCGAAGGGAAGCATCAATTTCCACGATCTGGTTGCCGACAAAGACGCCGCCAAAATATCGGTTGTTGGCATCGGAATGCGCAGTCACGCCGGTGTTGCAGCCAAAATGTTCGCCGCCCTCGCCAAAGAGGGGATCAACATCAAGGTCATCACAACCTCAGAGATAAAGATTTCCGTGCTGATCGACCGGAAATATATGGAACTCGCCGTGCAAGCGCTTCATGATGCCTTTGAACTGGAGAAGGCAGCATAGGGCCATGCCCGAACGCACGGAAAGTGAAAGCCGCAAACTCCTTGGACGTTTGCGCGACACATTGGCAGAGGATAGCGCGGGTCAGACCCGGCTGGACCGGATCACGCATATCATAGCGGATTCGATGCAAACCGAGGTGTGCTCGATCTATCTGTTCCGCGACGCTGACACGCTGGAACTTTGCGCCACCGAGGGCCTGAAGGCGGAGGCCGTGCACCAGACCCGCATGCGCCTTGGCGAGGGTCTGGTGGGCCGCGTTGCCAAAACCGCCCGTGCCATCAACACCGCCAATGCCCCACAGGAAAAGGGCTTTCGCTTTATGCCGGAAACCGGCGAAGAGATTTACTCTTCGTTTCTGGGTGTCCCGATCCAGCGCCTTGGGGAACGTCTGGGCGTTCTGGTGGTGCAGTCGAAAGTCGCCCGCAGTTATTCCGAGGACGAGATTTACGCGCTTGAAGTGGTCGCGATGGTTCTGGCAGAGATGACCGAACTGGGCGCTTTCGTTGGCGAAGGGGCCGCGCTTTCGGCGCTGCACAAGCAGCCGCAAATGTTTCGCGGCTCTGTCGGCCAGGAGGGCGCCGCCGAGGGGAATGTCTACTTGCACGAACCCCGCGTCGTTGTCACCAACCCGATCGCCGATGACCCCCATGCGGAATTGCGTCGGCTGGACGACGCCGTGCAGAAATTGCGCGGCGTGGTCGATCACATGGTGTCGCACGTCAAGAATGGCGACCGTGAACAGGACGAGGTGCTGGAAACCTACCGCATGTTCGCCAATTCCCGCAGTTGGATGCGGCGCATGCAAGAGGACATAAGCCGTGGCCTGTCCGCCGAGGCCGCCGTTGAAAAGGAACAGTCCAGCGCCCGTGCCCGCATGGAAGAAGTCGCCGACGCCTATCTGCGGGAACGCCTGCACGACCTTGACGACCTATCGAACCGCCTTCTGCGGATTCTGACCGGTCAGGGTGCCGACACCGGTGCCGAAATGCCAGAGAACCCGATTCTTTTGGCCCGCAACATCGGTCCCGGCGAATTGCTGGAATACGGGCGCAAGCTGAAAGGGATCGTGCTGGAGGAAGGCTCTGTCGGCAGCCACGCGGCCATCGTTGCCCGCGCGCTGGCCATTCCGCTGGTCATTCAGGCCCCCAAAATCCTGACAGAGGCGCTGAACGGCGACCATATTCTGGTCGACGGGGAACAGGGCATCGTGCACCTTCGCCCCGAGGAAACTGTGGTTCGCGCCTTCCGCGAAAAGATCGCGATGCTGGAACAGGCGCAGGAGCGCTATGTCGGCATTCGCGAAAAACCTGCCGAAACGCTGGATGGCAAGGTCGTGGCGCTGACGATGAATGCGGGTCTCATGGCCGACCTGCCCTCGCTTGAGGGGTCAGGTGCCGAAGGCGTTGGCCTGTTCCGGACAGAGCTACAGTTCCTTGTCCGCTCGACCGTGCCCAAGCGCGGAGAGTTGGCCGCGCTCTATTCCCGCGTTCTGGATGCGGCCCAGACCAAGCGCGTGGTGTTCCGCACGCTTGATATCGGGTCGGACAAGGTGCTGCCCTATATGAAGCGCCCCGAAGAGCCGAACCCGGCGCTTGGCTGGCGTGCGATCCGCGTCGGTCTGGACAAACCGGGGGTCATGCGGATGCAGTTGCAGGCCCTTGTCCGCGCCGCGAACGGTCGCCCGCTTAGCGTCATGTTCCCCTTTGTCGCCCAGTTCGAGGAATTCAAAGACGCGCGTCGACTGATGCTGGACACGCTGGAGCACGAAGACAAGCTGGGCCATGTGATGCCCGAAAGTTATGAGATCGGCGCGATGCTGGAAACCCCCAGCCTGGCCTTTGCGCCGCAGCAGTTCTTTGAAATGGCTGACTTTATTTCCATTGGCGGCAATGACCTGAAACAGTTTTTCTTTGCCGCCGACCGCGAGAACGAGCTGGTGCGAAAGCGCTATGACACGCTTAACGTCAGCTATCTGGGCTTTCTGGAGATGATCGTGGGGCGGTGCAACGACACCCACACGCCCCTGTCGTTCTGTGGCGAGGATGCCGGTCGCCCGCTCGAGGCACTGTGTTTTGCCGCCATAGGAATGCGCGCGCTGTCGATGCGCCCCGCCTCGATCGGTCCGGTCAAGCATCTGTTGCGGCGGTCGAATCTGGATGACGCCAAGGCGGTGATTGACCTGGCGCGCAAGGATGGTGCGCAATCGGTGCGCCCCGCGATGATGGATTTCCTGCAAAACAGCCTTTGACGGCTAGACCGCCCGCGTCACCTCGCCGCGCACCCCGTCCCATGTCCCGTCGCGGGTTTCATAGGCCAGAACGCGGTCGGGGTTGGTGGGCGGCGGCATGATAACGCCGTCGATCCTATGGAAATCGAACCGCTTGTAATAGGGTTCATCCCCCACCAGCAAAACCCGTTCCCACCCCAGATTGGCCGCCCGTTCCAGACTGACCTGTATCAGCATCGCGCCAAGCCCTTCGCCCTGACGGGTCGGGTGAACGGCAACCGGCCCCAGCAGCAGAACCAGGCGGCCACCGACGCGCACCGGCCAATAGCGGATCACACCGGCCAGAATACCGTCGGCATCGCGGGCCACTGTGCACAGCTCTGCAATCTTGGGAACGCCGTCGCGCAGGCGATACGACGACAACGCCTCTCGGCCCGGCGCAAAGCACAGGTCATACAGGGCCTCGACCTCCCAGAAATCGCCTTCGGTTTCTTCGGTGAATGTATACACCCGCCGTCTTTCCCTTTTTCCTGCCCAAGCCAGTTTTGGCTGGAACCGCCTTGCAATGGGCGCTACCCCTAAGCGGAACCTGAAGGAAAACGCAATGTTTTACAAACCGGAAGACGGCCACGGCCTGCCACATAATCCATTCAACGCCATCGTCACCCCGCGCCCCATCGGCTGGATTTCGACCCGCAGTGCGGATGGCACGGAAAATCTGGCCCCCTATTCGTTTTTCAACGCGGTCGCTTATTTTCCGCCGCAGGTGATGTTTTCCTCGACCAGCGCCAAGGATGACAGAGACGGCACCAAAGACAGCGTTGGCAACATCCGCGAGACCGGTGTGTTCTGTGTGAATATCGTGGAATACGCGATGCGCGACGCGATGAACCTGACATCGGGCAGCTATGGCCGCGACGTGGACGAATTCGCGCTGGCGGGACTGCACCGTGAAGAGTGCCAGACGATTGCCTGTAGCCGCGTCAAGGGCACGCCAGCCGCGCTTGAATGCAAACTGACCCAGATCGTGCAATTGCCCGGAGAGGCGAATTTTGCCGTCTTCGGCGAGGTCACAGGCGTGCATATGCGCGACGACTGCATGGTGGACGGAATGTTTGACGTGACCACATATCAACCGCTGGCCCGCATGGGGTATATGGACTACGCCCGGGTCACGGACGTGTTCAGTCTGAAACGGCCCGACTGACCGGCCTACCCCGCCAGATCCCGCAGGAACGACGATTCCTGCGTTCGGCTTTCACCGCTTTTCACGCTTTTGTCTGTCGCGACAAGATGCGCAACCCAGCCGTTCGGCAATGCGTCGCGCAGGATCGCATCCGCCGTGCCGTGCGGCCCCGGGCCACCGGATGTCAGGAATACCCCCACCCGTTCCGGCAGATCGGGGCGGGTCGCCAGATAGGCACGTATCGGCGGGGCCGGACGCCCCACCCAGATCGGGGCACCCAGCAGCACCAGATCATAGCCCTGCGCAGATGGCGCGGCACCGATATCCGGCAAGTGCCCCCGCAGGCTGTCAAAGGCCGCCATAAGATACCCAAAAACCCCGCGCGAATACCGTTTGCAGGTCAGCTCTGTCAGGTCCGCATCCAGTGCGGTCGCCAGCCGCCGGGCAAGGGTGCGCGTCGTGCCTGTCAGCGAATAGTAGATGATCAGCGTCTTCATATCCTTGCCCTTCTGTGCCCCGTGCAACCGCGTGTCGCACCAACATCCCTCATTTCGACGTGCACAGCCTTGACGCCCGTCAAGCAGGTCAAACCCCGCCCCGCCCCGAAATCCGGCCTTTTCCCCATGCGTCAGGTTGAATAGGGTCATATCGAAATACCATCAGGGATTGTGTGGAACATGGATACGGTAATCGGGGTGATCGGCGGGTCGGGCGTATACGAAATCGACGGCCTGAAGGACGCCCGCTGGCAGACCGTCAGCAGCCCTTGGGGGGCACCATCGGATGACATTCTGACCGGCACGCTGGACGGGGTCAAAATGGCGTTTCTGCCCCGCCACGGTCGCGGCCATGTGCATTCGCCCAGCACCGTGCCCTACCGCGCGAATATCGATGCGTTGAAACGGCTTGGCGTGACGGATGTGATTTCCGTCTCGGCCTGCGGCTCGTTCCGCGAAGACATGGCGCCGGGTGATTTCGTCATCATCGATCAGTTCATCGACCGCACCTTTGCCCGCGAAAAGTCCTTTTTTGGCACGGGCTGCGTTGCCCATGTCAGTGTCGCGCATCCCACATGCCCGCGTCTGGGTGCCGCCTGTCTGGCCGCCGCGCAGGCGCAGGGGGTGACCGTGCACAGCGGCGGCACCTATCTGGCGATGGAAGGTCCGCAGTTCAGCACAATTGCGGAATCCAGACTGTACCGCGATGTCTGGGGCGCGGATGTGATCGGCATGACCAATATGCCAGAGGCGAAACTCGCCCGCGAGGCAGAGCTTTGCTATGCCAGTGTCGCCATGATCACCGACTATGACAGCTGGCACGACGATCATGGCGCGGTCGATATCGCACAGATCATCGCCACGCTGACCGGAAACGCGGGCCATGCGCGGGGGCTGGTGGCCCGGCTTCCGGCGCTGTTGGGCGGCACGCGCGCGCCCTGCCCGCATGGCTGCGATCGCGCGCTGGACCACGCGTTGATGACCGCCCCCGCCAAACGCGACCCCGCCCTGATGCAAAAACTTGACGCGGTCGCTGGCCGCATGATCGGACACTAAACCTATGAAAACCGTAAAAGACTATATCCGCACGATCCCCGACTTTCCGCATGAGGGGATCATGTTCCGCGATGTGACCACGCTGTTCGCCGATCCGCGCGGGTTCCGGATTACCGTCGACCAGATGCTGCATCCCTACGCCGGATTGCGCATCGACAAGGTCGTCGGGCTAGAGGCGCGCGGCTTTATCCTTGGCGGGGCGATTGCGCATCAGTTGTCCGTGGGGTTCGTGCCGATCCGCAAAAAGGGCAAACTGCCCGGTGCCGTGATTTCCGAAGACTATACGCTGGAATATGGCCAGGCCACCGTCGAGGTGCATGACGACGCGCTGCAAGCCGGTGAAAAGGTTCTTATGGTGGATGACCTGCTTGCGACAGGCGGAACAGCCGAGGCGGGGATCAAGCTGTGCGAACGTCTGGGAGCCGAGGTTATCGCCTGTTCCTTTGTCATCGATCTGCCCGATCTGGGCGGGCGCAAACGTCTGGAACGCCTTGGCATGAAAGTGCACGCGCTTTGCGCGTTTGAAGGCGCGTAAATCATTTGGCAATGGAATCGCTCTAGACAGATCACACCCGCTGATCACGGGCGTCTGCTTGCATAGACGAATGTCTGAGCGCCCTGCCTTCCCCCGGCAGGGCGTTTCGTTTTGGCAGGTCCGGGCCACGCGGTTCACATCGCGTTCAGTGTCTCAGCCCTTCGAATGGGTCAGTGACGGTCTGGATGCGGCAAGGGCGTCAACCACATCGCGGTTCAGGGACGGGGTGCGCCCCAAACACAGATCAGCCACCAGTTGCGACAGCGCAGGCGCTGTCTGCACGCCATAACCGCCCTGCCCCGCCAGCCATAGAAACCCGTCGGCATCCGGGGAAAATCCGGCAACTGGCGTCCGGTCCGCCACAAAACTGCGCATACCCGCCCATGAATGTTCGACGCGGGTCACGGGCACTGTGACCGCTTGTTCATACCGGTGAAGACCTTCGGCAAGGACCATGTCATCGGCCCAGACATCGTGCGGCTCGACCTCGTCCTCGTCTGCGGGAGAGATCATCAGCTTGCCGGCCTCTGGCTTTGCGTACCACTGCTCGGATGCGCTGGCGAACAGCGGCCAGCGGCTGATGTCATGCCCGTCCGGCGCAGGAATTAACGCAGCCGACCGGCGCAGGGCGCGAATGCCAACAGGCACCACACCTGCCAGCGCCGCAATCCGGTCGGCCCAACCACCCGCCGCATTGATCAAGACCGGTGCAAAGTAATCCTGCGTGTCGGTCTTGACGCGCCAGCCACCATCCTGTCGCGTGATGGATGTCACCCGCGCGCCCGTCACGATCTGCCCGCCCTTGGACCGCAGGTGTCTGGCAAAACCCTGAAGCATCCTGTCAACGTCGATATCCTGCGCATCCCATTCAATGACCGCACCCGCGATCGCGTCTTTGCGCAGGATCGGAACAATTTCGACCGCTTCGGCGGCGGTCAAGCGCTCCAGCCCCTCGCCGCCTTCAATATAGGCCTCGAGATCGCCAAGCTCTTCCTCGGTTGCGACCAGCATCTCGCCGCGCGGCGATAGCAGACTGCTGTCCGCGATGCCGTCGGGCTGCATCAGAAACCTGACAGAGGCCGCATTCAGCGCCCGCAAGGTTGCATTGCCGTAGTTGCGGATAAAAATCGCGGCGGACCTGCCGGTGGAATGGTGGCCGATCACCGGCTCGCCCTCCAGCACGGTCACTGTCGCATCCGCAGCGATCCGCGCGGCAACGCTGATGCCGGCAATGCCGCCACCGATGACCAGAACATCGCGGATCACCGTCGTCATGTCCGATACCCCGACAAAAAGCTGGTCAGGTTGGCACCAAGATCGTCGGAAAGATAGCCGCCCTCCTGCACAATAACCGATGGCAGCCCCGTCGCCGCAATCGCCTGCGCGATGCGGGCAAATCCGGGCGTCGTGACCTTGAACCCCTGAAACGGATCGTTTTCATGGGCGTCCAACCCAAGTGCAACCACCAGAACATCGGCCCCGAACATCTCGATCCGCGCCAATGCGGTTGTCAGAACCTCGAGGAATTGCGCGTCCGTGGTGCCACGCGGCATTGGCAGGTTCAGGTTGTATCCCAGCCCCTCGCCCGCGCCGCGCTCGTCGGCATGGCCCCAGAAAAACGGATAGAACCGGATCGGGTCGGCATGGATAGACACCGTCAAAACATCCCGGCGGTGATAGAAAATGCCCTGTGTGCCATTGCCGTGATGCACGTCGATATCCAGAATCGCCGGTCTGCGTCCGGCCTTCGACAAGGTCTCTGCCGCGATGGCAGAGTTGTTGAGAAAGCAGAACCCGCCCGCAAGATCGCCAAAGGCATGATGTCCGGGCGGGCGGCACAGCGCATAGGCCGCACGTTCGCCACCAAGAACCGCATCAACGCCACCAAGGGCCGTCTGCGCCGACCAGTAGGCCGCCTCCCATGTTCCGGCGGCAATCGGGCAGGCGGTATCGGCCTGATGGAACCCCGCCTGCCCCGCCGCCGATCGTGGATAGCTTGCCGTGCGCCTGTCCGGGTGGATGTTGGGGATCACCTCGTCCGAGGCCCCCTCGATCCTGCTCCACCTTGCGTGAATGGTGGACAGAAATGTCAGGTATTCCGGCGAATGGATCGCGGCAATCGGTCCCGTCCCATGATCGCGCGGCGCCTCGAATGCGCAACCCGCGGCGCGGGCGCCGTCCGATAACACCTCGATCCGGCGGGGTTGTTCGGGGTTTGGCAGGGGCTGCCCGTTCGCCATGAAATTCCTGGGGTCGTGGGCCCGCTGGCGGTCGTCGAATATTGCTTTCATAGGTCTCCTCCGACGGCGCTAAGCGCCGTACCTTCAAGGGTCATATAGATGTCACCCGGCAGTGTTGAAAAGCCGAGCCTCGTGTAAAACGCCACCGCGCGGGGGTTGTCCGCATAGACCGCCAGCCGCAGGAATCCCGCCGACCATTCCGCCTTTGCGCGGTCCCGCACCGCCCCCAACACTCGCGCACCAAGCCCTTGGCCGCGCAGCGCATCCTCCACCCAAAGATCCGACACATAGGCACCGGCCATGCCGCGGATGGTGGAATAAAGCGGCGAATAGACCGCCACACCGACCAAAGCGCCACCCATTTCCGCCAGTTCGGCGTAAAACGCGGGCACCGCGCCGAAGGCGGCCTGTGCCAGATCCGCGTCGCTTGTCCGGTGGGTGTCGCCCATTGTCGCCGACAGGTTTCGCAAGGCGGCATTCAATCGGGCAATATCCGCCGGCTGTGCCTGTCTGAAGACAACCTGCGCCACCTAGAACGCCACCGCAGCCAGCCCCTTCAGGCCAAGCATCGCGCGGGCCTCAGGGGGGGTCGCCACCTCGCGACCCAGGGCCTCGACGATGGAGCGGATCTTTTCCACCTGTTGCGCGTTCGATACCGCAAGCTGCCCGCGCGAGATATACAGGTTGTCCTCCAACCCGACGCGCACATGCCCCCCCATACCCGCCGCCATCGCCGCCATCGCCATTTGCTGGCGCCCCGCCGCAAGAACAGAGAATGTGTAGGTCGCACCGAACAGGGTATCGGCGGTTTTCTTCAGGTGGGTCAGGTGTTCGGGTTCTGCGGCAATCCCGCCCAGAACCCCCATGACGAACTGGATAAAGATCGGCGCGTCGATCAGGCCGCGATCGACGAAATGGCGCAGCATGTAAAGATGCCCGACATCATAGCATTCGAATTCGAACCGCGCGCCACGCTCTTGCCCCATCAGTCGCAGAACATTGGCTATATCGCGCGGGGTGTTCTTGAACACCAGATCGTCAGACGCCCGCAGGAACGGCTCTTCCCAGTCGTGCAGCCAGTCGGTGCGCTTGCCCAGCATCGGGTAAAGCGCAAAGTTCATTGTTCCCATGTTCAGCGAACACATTTCCGGTTCGGCCATCAGCGGCCCCGCCAGACGCTGTTCGATCGTCATGGTGGCGCTGCCGCCCGTCGTCAGGTTCACGATTGCATCGGTGCCCGCCTTTACCACGGGCAAAAACCCCATGAAATCGCGTGCCTCGGACGAAGGTTTTCCGGTTTGCGGATCGCGGGCATGCAGATGCAGAATAGCGGCCCCCGCCTCTGCCGCGTCAATCGCCTGTTCGGCAATCTGTGGCCCCGTGACCGGCAGGTGCGGCGACATCGACGGCGTGTGGATGGACCCGGTAATAGCGCAGGAAATGATAATCTTGGACATGGTCGTTCCCTTACCCGCACCGCGCAAGGACAAGTCCGGCTTTGGCCGCGAACTGGTCCAGTGCGATGGTCAGCTTCCCGATGATCTCCTCGACATGGTCTTCGGTCGCGATCATCGGCGGGCAGACAAGGAAATGATCGCCATCTATCCCGCCGCGCGTGCGGCGCGAGTAGATGATCAGCCCCTGCGCATAGGCGAGTTCGACCAATTCCACATAGGCCGACAATTCTTTCGGCAAAGGTGCCATCGTCCGCCGATCAGACACCAGCTCGAACGCAAGCAGCAACCCTTCGCCGCGCACATCCCCGATAAACGGGAACCGCTGCATCAGATCCCGCAGCCGGGATTTCAGCAGCCCGCCGATTGTTGCGGCGTTCTGCATCAGCCCGTCCGTCTCGATCACATCCAGCACGGCAAGACCGGCGGCACAGGCCAGCGGATTGCCCGCATAGGTATGGCCGTGCATGAACCCGCCCGCATCCAGAACCGGATTTACAAAACGCTCGTGGGCGATCATCGCCCCCAAAGGCGCATATCCCGCGCCGAACCCCTTGGAAATCGCGATTATGTCGGGTGCCACGCCCCAATGTTCGGCCCCCATAAACCGCCCCGTGCGCCCGCCGCCCGACATGACCTCGTCGTGGATCAGGATTACGCCATGCCGGTCGCAAATCTCGCGCACCGCCTGCATATAGCCCGCAGGCGGCACCAGCGCGCCGGTCGACGCGCCGCCGATGGGTTCCTGAATAAAGGCCAGAACGCTATCCGCGCCTTCCTCCAGAATTTTCGCCTCCAGCATGGCGGCATAATGCAGGCCGGTCGCGGGGTCATCCATATCCAGCCCATCAAGATAGGCGCGGGGGGCGGGGATTTTCGGCATCGCCTGCATCATCGGCTGGAACGGGTCGCAAAGGGGCGCATAGCCGGTCAGCGCCAGCGCACCCAAGGTTGATCCATGATAGCTGGGACTGCGCGAGATCACCTTCCAGCGCGACGCCTGACCGACCGTCACCGCATATTGGCGCGCCAGTTTGATGGCACTTTCAACGGCTTCGGACCCACCCGACACGAAAAACACTTTCTCCATGCCCTCGGGGGACAGGCCGGCCACCTTTTCGGCCAGATGCTCTCCGGGTTCGGATTCGAAATGCAGCCGGTAGCCGAAGGTTGATTTCTCCATTTGGCGGCGCATTGCCTCGATCACACGCGGGTCGGAATGGCCGATGTTGCTGACCATCGCCCCGGACGATCCATCCAGATAGCGGTTGCCGTCGACATCCCACATATAGACACCCTTGGCCTCGGCCAGCATCGGGCGGCGCGCGCGGGTCTGGTAGAACAAATGGCTTTTGCGGGTCATGTCGATTGCCTAACCGGAAGGGCGGAACAGTCTTTTGCCCTGAACCGCAACAAGACGTCTGCCCCCAGGGAAAACGGACGGTCCTCGATCATGTTGATCGCCTGCATCGTATGGTCGGCCACGCGCAGGAAATAACGGGCGGATTGCCCCTGATAATCCACGTTCTCGACGGTGGCCATGACCGAGAGGCGGCCATCGTCGGGCGCATCCGCAGGCAAAAGATGCAGCTTTTCCGCGCGGATCACCAATTTCGCCGGCCCCGCGCCCGCGATCTGCGGCGCACGGCTTCGGGGGATGGCCAATGGCGGAAAGCCTGCGATGTCCAGACCGATCTCGTCGCCCTGAAGGCCAAGACAAACGCCCGAAAGGATGTTCGACGCCCCCAGAAACTGCGCGATGAATTCCGACGCAGGGTTATTGTAGACCTCCTCGGGAGAGCCGACCTGTTCAACCCGCCCCTTTGACATCACGATGATCTGGTCCGACATTGCAAGGGCTTCGGTCTGGTCATGGGTCACGAACACAGTCGTTACGCCGATCCGTTGCTGGATGCGTTTCAGTTCTACCCGCATATCCTCGCGCAGGTTGGCATCCAGCGCGGACAGCGGTTCATCCAGCAACAAAACATCCGGCTCAATGACAATGGCGCGGGCAAGGGCGATGCGCTGCTGCTGCCCGCCCGACAGTTCTTTGGGATAGCGCGCGCCCAGATCGGGCAGTTGCACAAGGTCCAGCGCCTCTCTGACCTTGCGCTGCGTCTCGTCCTTGGAGATGTTCCTGTAGTTCAGGCCAAAGGCGATGTTTTCGGCCACGGTCTTGTGCGGAAACAGGGCGTAGTTCTGGAATACCAGCCCCAGATTGCGCTTGTGGATCGGCACATCGTTCATCCGGCGACCATTGATCGCAATCTCGCCTTCGGTCGGGTCCAGCAGACCCGCGATCATCCGCAGCGTCGTGGTCTTGCCGCAACCGGACGGCCCCAGAAGGGTCACAAAGCTGCCCTCGGCAATGTCCAGCGACATGCGGTGAACGGCGGTGAATGAACCGAACTTCTTGACGATATTGGTTAGGGATACTGCGCTCACGGCGGCCTGTCTCCGATAATGGAACGGGTGTCCCGACCCTGCACAACCGGCAGGATCGGGTGGTTTCAACGATCAGTATCCGCGCTGGACGCGGCTGAAGGTTTCCGACCATTCGGCCTCGTTGCCGTTCCAATAGCCGGGATTGGCAAAGGTCAGGCCGGACAGCGTGCCGGTCGGATCAAAGGCGGGTAGCTTTGGAATGGTGCTGCCCAGATCGACCTTGGTCGGGTCAAGCGCGGGGGGATAACCCTGCCCCTCGGCCACCGCGATAGAGGTGGCGGGATCAAGCATAAAGTTCAGAAGTTCCTCGCAGGCGGCCATCGGGCTGCCCTTCAGGACGAACAGACATTCCTGCCAGCCGAAACCGTTCGGCGGATCGTAGTAGCCGATGTCATGGCCCTGCTCCTGCAAGGCATAGATGCGGCCCGACCAGCCTTCGGTCACATAGATCTCCTCCTCTGCCAGAAGGCTCATCAGCTCGGCACCCGACGCCCAGTATTTCAGCGCCAGATCCCGGTGCGCGCGCACTGCATTCCAGACCGCCTCGATGTCGGTGATGTTGTTCGGGTCCTGATCGGTTTGCAGCGCGCCATACCAGATACGGGTCCGCCAATCGCTCCACCCGCCGATCTTGCCCTTGTAGGCCGCGTCGATCAGGATCTTCGCGCCCTTCTCTTTCATTTCCTCGTCCGAAATGTATTTGCGGTTATAGGCAAGGCCCGTGGTGCCGTAATCATAGGGAACCGCGCTAAGGCTGTCGGGGGTGACGGCGGCAAAGGCGTTGGTCAACGCGGGCATCACCAGTTTCATATTCGGGATATTGTCGAGGTTCAGTGCGCTGGCCAAGCCAAAGCTGTAATAGCGGGCATAGTCGAACACGCCCGACAGATGGGCAATGTTGTATTCCCCCTCTTTGCTGGCGCGGACCAGCGCAAGATATTCGTCGCCGCCCGGAAATGTGCCGTCGACAACGGTGATGCCGGTCTTTGCGGTGTAGGGATCAAAGGCATGCTTGCGGAACGCCTCGGACACGGTGCCGCCCCAGCCATCGAACCGCACCTGCGACACGGTCTGTGCGTTGGCGTATTTGGCAAAGGGTGTCTGCACACCATAGGCCACACCGGCAGCCCCGATCAGGCCAAGAAATTTTCGGCGGTCGATATCGCCGTTCTGAAAACGGTCGCGCAGGCGTTCATATCGTGTTGTATCATCCATGTTGCAGTCTCCATGTTGGTTGTGTTGGTGGTTCGGGCGGTTCATCCGCCGCTCGTTTTGTTCATGCGCCTGACAATCGACAGACCCAGCAAAGGCAACCCGACCGTCAACATGATAATGACTGTCCCCAAGGCGTTGATTTCGGGCGAGATCGAGTTGCGCAGCATCGAGAAAATCTGGGTCGGGACGGTTTCGATGCCGCCCGGTTTCCAGAACAATGTGCCGGTGATGTCGTCAAAGCTGATGGTAAAGGCAAACAACCCGCCCGCCGCAACCGCCGGCATCAACAAAGGCAGGGTGATCGTCAGAAACGTCTGGCGCGGCGATGCGCCAAGGCTAAGGGCGGCCTCTTCGACATCGCGCTTTATGCTGACCAGCCGCGCCTGCACCACAAGAATGACGAAGGGCAACGTGAAAATCACATGACCCATCAGCAGCAGGGTAAAGCTTTTGCCGATCTGAAGGAAATTCAGGAACAACAGCAAAGCGACCGCCAGAACGACCTCTGGCACAAGGATCGGCGCGATCAAAAGCGTGGTGATCAGATTGCGGCCCGGCACCTTGTATCTGACCAGCGCCAGACTGGCGAGAACCCCCAGTGTGGTCGAGATAATCGCCGTCATCAGGCCCAGCACGATAGAGGTGCGGAAGGCCCGCATGATCGTCTCGTTCTGCCACAGGGCCTCGAACCAGCGCGTTGACAGCCCGGTCATCGGAAAGCTGCCGAACTGGTTCGCATTGAAGGACAACAGCACGACAACCGCGATCGGCAGGAACATGAAGACATAGACAAGAACGGTGTAGATGCGGATCAAACCCCATCCGAAATTCGCGCGGCCCCCCATCATCCCAGCCCCTTTGCAAGCTGGGCCATGCCCAGATACCGGTTGTAGATCAGCACCAGAACACCCAGCACCATCAGCAACATCAGCGACAGGGCAGACCCCAGCGGCCAGTTCAGCTGCCGGATGATCGCCTCGAACACCAGATTGGCGAACATCGCGTCGCGCGGGCCACCCAGAACGATGGGCGTGATGTAGGTGCCCGCGCCCAGCACGAAACACAGCAGGCCACCGGCGGCCAGTCCCGGCAGCGACAGCGGCAGCGTGACTTGCAGGAATGCCTGCCAGCGCGTTGCCCCCAAAGACGCTGCCGCATCCTCCAGACTGGTGTCGATGCCATCAAGGCTGACGAAAATATTAAGCACCATGAAGGGCAGCAAGAAATGCGTCAGGCCCAGAATGACGGTGGTTTCATTGTAAAGCATCTGAATCGGGTCCGAGATGACACCGACCCAAAGCAGGGCAGAGTTCAGCGCACCAGATACCCCCAGAATGTTGATCCAGCTCATCGTGCGGATGATGTAGCTGATCCAGAACGGCAGCATCAGCATGATCAACAGGATCATCTTGTTGCCCCTCGATCGGGATATGAAATAGGCCGCCGGATACCCCAGCAGGGCACAGGCGATCGTCGTAATTGCCGAAATCTTCAGCGTGTTCAGCAAGATGTCGCGGTAAAAGCGGTCGGTCAGCGCCGCTTTCCAGTTGTCCAGAAAGAACCCCGGCGTATCGGCGCCCACGGCACTGCGCAGCCAGAACGAATAGACCACGATAAACAGCAGCGGCACGATCAACAGCAGGAACACGGCCGTCAAAGCCGGTGCCAACAGGATCCATGGCTGGCGTGCCTCGCGGGCTTCGATGCTCATAGGTGCAGACCTCTTCAAGACAGACAGCTTTGCATCGACCAGCATGGGGCGAGTCTTGATATTGATCCAATAGATAATTGATATTGTGGATATAGATGGTATCAATAGCCTATGAATCAGGAAACATCCGCCGAACGGCTGGCCCGCGAACTGGACTGGAATCTTTTGCGCACCTTTCTGGTGATTGCCACGTCACGGTCTATCACCGACGCCGCCGACCGCCTCACCCTGAAACAGCCCACGGTTTCAAGTGCGCTGAAACGGCTGGAAGATCGTCTGGGAAAGCAGTTGGTAGAGCGTAAACCGGGGCGGTTTGCCCTGACCGATGCCGGTAAACTGCTGTATGACGAGACGATAGACATTCACGGCGCGATCCTGCGGCTTGGAACGGTCATGCGGAATGTCGAGAACGAGGTTCAGGGGCTTGTCCGCATCGCCACAGCCAGCCACGTCGTCTGCCCGCTTCTTGACGCTGCCCTGTCGGACTTTCACGCCCGTCACCCCCGCGCCACCCTGTCGATCGAGGCGATGGCCAGCAAGGACGCCTTGGCCGCAGTCACCGCGCGCCGTGTGTCTTTTGCGGTCTGTCTGGTCAAGGATCTAAGCCCGCGCTTGGAATACCGGCGCCTGTTTCGCGAATACTTCGGCCTGTTCTGCGGCCCGACACACGCCTTGTTCGGCAAAACGGGGGTGACGATGGCGGATCTGGCGGGTCAGTCCTCGGTCAGTTTCATCACCGACCAGATGAATGACGCGCTGCGGGCTGTCACGCTGATGCGAACAGAGGCGCAGCTGGATGCACGGATCGTCGGAACCTCTCCCAATCTGGAGGAAGTGCGCCGGATGATCGTGGCGGGGCTTGGCATCGGGCCACTGCCCATCCATGTGGTGCGCGAAGATGTCGAGATGGGGCGATTGTGGCGCCTGCCACCGTTCGACGCCCCGCCCCATGTCGATGTGCATGTCGTCTGGAACCCCAACGCCCGCACGAATCGCGCCGAGGCGACGTTGCTTGCCGACCTTCTGGACAAGATCGAAACCACCCCGATGGAACAGCGCATCTATGCCTGACACGGGGCGTTTTTCCTGATGCAGCCAGTCGCCTGACCGCGCCCCCCGGTGTAAATGCCCATCTTCCACGCGCGACAGAAATCCGGGTTCGCGCAGGTGATATGTGAAGGCCGCACGCATTTTCGACCTTTACATGACAAAAACTGTCAAGTATCCGACCCTTGCTTTACGAACGCCAGCCACGGGGCATGATCCGCCCTCTTCAAGCCAGCCAGAGCGTCCGCAACCACCAATGGTCCGGACTGGAAAAACTTGAACGAGGGATAACGACATGCGCTCTTTTCGCAATACGACTGCCGTTTCGCGGCGCACCAATTCGGGCCTTTTGGGGGCCACTCTGACTGCGGCCTGCCTTGCGGGCGCAGCCTCGGCCCAGACAGCCAGCGACGATGTTTTTGTCCTGCCGACCGTCGACGTCGAAACCACAGAGGTCGCACCCACCCCGGTCCGCGCACCGCAAACCCTGCGCCGTGCCGCAAGCCCGCGTTCCACACCCGCCGCACCGCAGCTTTGCACCCCTGATTTCGCAGGCACCCCCGTATGCGCAGCCGAAGACGCGGCGGCCAGCGAGGCCGCAGCGGCAGAGGCCAGGACCGCAGCGGCAAAGGCACGCGCCGGAAACGACCGGTATGCCGATCCGAATGCAGCACTGAAGGCCGACACCCTGTCGATCGGCAAGCTTCCCGGCAAGGTGCGCGATATGCCCCGCACCGTCACCGCCGTGACCAAGGAGGCGCTGGAAACCACCGGCACGACCTCTGTGCGCGAACTGGCCCGAACCACGCCCGGCATCTCTCTTGGCTTCGGCGAGGGCGGCAATGCCTTTGGCGACAACCTGTATATCCGTGGCTTCAAGGCCAACAACGACGTTTATGTCGACGGCGTCCGCGATCCGGGCATCGGCGTGCGGGAAACCTTCAACACCGAACAAGTCGAAGTGCTGAAAGGTCCTGCCGGCACCATCGGCGGGCGCGGCACCACGGGTGGTGCGCTGAACATCGCGACGAAAAAGCCGCAGGACTTGGATTTCACGCAGTTCGGCACCATGCTGACAGACGCCGGAACCAAGCGCACGACCTTTGACGTCAACCGCGTCATGGACGACCGGTTTGCGGTCCGCCTTAACGGCCTGTTGCAGGATGGCGAAGTTGCTGGCCGCGAGTCTGTGCAGGACGACCGCGAAGGCCTGGCCGCCGCCGCGCGTTACAAGCTGACAGACACCGTCACACTGGAAGGCGACCTTACTTATACCAAAGTCGAGCAGACGCCGGATTGGGGTGTGCCCTTTATCGCGCCCGTCGACGAGGCAAACGCCTTGGGCCTGCCGACCGGGCCGGTCACCGAATTCGGCGTCGATCGGGACATCTTTTACGGCGTCAAAGGGCGCGATTTCCAGGATGCCAGCAGCACGGTCGCCACGGGCCGGCTGATCTGGGAAATCGACAACGGCATGACCCTGAGCAACACCCTGCGCGCATCATCGGCGATCAACGACTATATCCTGACAGCGCCCAGTTCCGTCGATGACAACGGCTCGACCAACCCTGCCGACTGGACCACAAGCCTTAGTTTCAAAAGCCGGTATCAGGAAACAGAGGTGTTGGCCAATGAACTGGAGCTGACCGGAAAATCCACACTGGGCGGCGTCGATCACAGCTATGTTCTGGGTCTGCATCTTAGCGAAGAGCGCGTCGCGACCTATGGATACGACAATTTGACAAGCGAGGATTACCTGCCCCCCGCAGGCGCGCGCGGTTGCGTGGTCAGCGTTATCGACCCCGATCCAATTGCGGCTGGTTGCTGGTCCGGTGAAAGCGCGTCTCTGGCCGCTGGTCACACCGATACCCGCGTGCGGACCGCCTCGATTTATGCACTGGATACCGTTCAACTGTCTGAAAAATGGGCCGTGAACGGCGGTGTCAGGGTCGATCATTACGACGTGAAACGCGACAGCGACAACGGTGCCGGCACCGTGACCTCTTATGGCCGCAAGGACACAATGTGGAACTGGAACGCGGGCGTCACCTACAAGCCGCAAGTGGCGTTGACCTTCTATGGTGCGGTTGCGACGTCGACCAACCCGATGGGGCAAGAGATTGCATCGGGCGGCGGTTTCTATGGCGGTCTGGACGAGAACGGACAGGCGCTTGCGCCGGAAAAGAACACGTCGCTTGAGGTGGGGGTAAAGTATGAATACGCCAGAAACCTGTTGCTGACCGCCGCCCTTTTCCGCACCACCAAGGACAACGCACGCGAAGATATCGGCGGTCGGGGCAATTCGGTCACCTATGATACACTAAGGTATCAGGTGCAGGGCCTTGAACTGGGCGTCGCAGGCAAGGTGCATGACCGTCTTGGCCTTTATGGCGGGCTGGTCCTGATGGACAGCGAAATCCTTGAAAGCCAGGACCCGAACGCGCTGGGGAAAAAAGTGCCCAACATCGCCGGGGCGCAGTTGAACCTGTTGGCAACCTATGACGTGACCAAGGATCTGATGCTGGGCCTGCAAACCAACTATGTGGGCGATCGCGCATTGGGCGGCACCTATGCCAATGGCAAAACGCTGCCCGAACATTGGACCTTCGACATCGTCGGGTCCTACCATCTGGCGGATACAACCGAAATCCGGTTTGGCGTGACCAATGCGACCAACCAGACGGTCTATGACGCGGCCTATCGTTCAGGCGAGCCATTCACCTATGTCGCACCGGGCCGCGAAATCTGGGCGGCGGTCAATTTCACGTTCTAGTTCCACCTTCACCACCCGCGCGGGCGGTTCCCGAATTGCCCGCGCGACGTCATTTCCCACCAAGACAGGCAGGCCGACATGTTGATCACGATCCCTCAGGTTCTGGACAAGGCCGCAGTGCGCGCGCTGCGCGACAGGCTGGACACCGCCCAATGGCAGGACGGGCGTCAGACCGCAGGCGTGCAATCCCGAAGCGTGAAGCGCAACCAGCAGCTGCCCGTTGACGGCACAGAGGCACGCGAACTGGGCGCACAGGTGCTGCGCGCGCTGACCGCGCATCCACTGTTCCTGTCTGCCGCCCTGCCGCTGCGCATCCTGCCGCCGATGTTCAACCGATACGAGACCGGACAGACCTTCGGTGTCCACGTCGACAACGCCATTCGCGTTTCACCACTGACGCAGGAACGCCTGCGCGCCGATCTGTCGATGACGTTGTTCCTGTCAGAGCCGGACGACTACGACGGCGGCGAACTGGTGATCGAGGACCACTACGGCACGCAGGCGGTCAAACTGGCGGCGGGGGATATGGTGCTTTATCCCTCTACGTCGTTGCACGAAGTCCTGCCCGTCACCCGCGGCGCGCGGGTGTCGTCGTTCTTCTGGCTGCAAAGCATGGTGCGGTCGAACGAACAGCGCACGATGCTGTTCGATCTGGACCAGACGATTCAGGCGCTGGCCGAACGTCTGGGCAGCGACGACGCCGAGGTCGTGCGCCTGACCGGCCTTTATCACAACATGATCCGTCTCTGGTCCGAGGTTTGAACCATGCGCCATATCCCCATCGCCCTTGTCCCCCTGATACTGACCGCCGGTCGCGCCCGCGCACAGGGCACCACCGACCACTGGACGACATTCAACACCTGGCTGGCCACCGCAGGGCAGGACCACATGTCGCCCGTCGGCATGTTCCTGGCCGCTGATATCGTCGTGCAATCCGTGATGGTGGCTCTGGCGTTTGCCTCGGTTGCGACATGGGCGATCTTTGTCGCCAAGCTGCTGACGCTGGCCGTGGCCCGCCTGCGGCTGGGGCGCAGCTATCGCAGGCTGGACGGGCTGGGGACGATTGCAGGCAATGCCCCCCGCGGCCGTGGCCCCTTGTCCGCCATGATCGCCGCCGCGGTGACCGAACGTGATCGCGCCAGTGCGGATATGCCCCGCGCCGGGATCAAGGATCGCGCGGACTCCGCTCTCTCCCGGGTCGAGGCCGGCGCCGCCCGGCGCATGGCCGCCGGCACCGGTGTTCTGGCCAATGTCGGGTCCGTTGCGCCCTTCGTGGGCTTGTTCGGCACGGTCTGGGGTATCATGAACAGCTTCGTCTCGATTGCGGAAACCAACACCACCAACCTTGCCGTTGTCGCCCCCGGCATTGCAGAGGCGCTGCTGGCGACTGCGCTGGGTCTGGTCGCGGCTATTCCGGCGGTAATCTTTTACAACGTGTTGTCGCGCGCCATCACCGGCTACCGCGTCATGCTGACCGATGCGGCGACGCTGGTGCAACGCACGCTGTCGCGCGACCTTGACCGCGCGGCCCTGGCCCCGCCCCTTATGCAAGCGGCGGAGTGATACCATGGGCGCGAAAATCGGTGGAACAGATGACGATCTGGCGGAACAAAGCGACATCAACATCACCCCCTTCATCGACGTGATGCTGGTGCTGCTGATCATCTTCATGGTCGCGGCCCCGCTCTCGACTGTCGATATTCCGGTGGAATTGCCCGTCGCCGTGGCTGATGCCCCGCAGCGCCCGTCAGACCCCGTGTTCATCACCATCGCAGAGGATCTGTCGCTCTCGGTCGGGGAACGCCCCGTTGCCGGGGACGCCTTGACGATGGAGATCGGTATCGCCACACGCCTGGACCGGGACGCGCGGCTGTATCTGCGTGCCGACACCTCTGTCCCCTACGGAGAGCTGATCGCGGTGATGAACCAGCTACGCGCGGCAGGCTACCTGAAGGTCGGCCTTGTCGGTCTTGACGCGGCCACTGTCGACGCCGACGCAAGGGAGCGGGTTGAATGAGCCTGGTTTATGCCCAAGGGAACAGCGGCGCGGTTATCTGGGCGATGGCCCTGGCGGGCAGCATCGGTGTGCACGCGGCCCTGTCGGCGCAATTACTGAAAACCCCGCCGCCTGTCGTGCCTGCCGATGCGGGGGTGACGGGCGCGATCCTGTTCGATTTGTCAGACATCATCACCGCCCCGTCAGAGATCGGCGTGGCAAACATCGCCGTTGCCGAAGCGCAGGACGCGCCGACGGTCACCGAAAGCCCCGAAGCGGTCGAGGCGGCAAAGGCGGACGACCAGCCCATGCTGGCCCAGATCCCCTATGAGGTGGAAGACGACAGCCTGAAATTCGGCGTCGCCAGCCCGGAGCCACCAACTGACACCGAAGTGCGCGCCACAGAAATCGCAAGCGCCTTTGACGAGGAGCAGATTCTGGAACCCAGCGCCGTCGGGGCCGTCGCCGCCGAGGCGCAGATGGCAGCGACCGACGGATCGGACGCCGCACAGCAGGGCGACACAGCGCAGGCCAGCACCGAAGGGCTAACCGCCAGGGACATGGCCCAGATTGCCGATTGGCAAAAGTCGATCGTCGTGCGGATTGCGGCGGCCAAGACCTATCCGGGGCTGGCCCGCGACAAAAAGATCGAGGGCGAGGTGCGCGTCCGGTTTACCATCGACCGATACGGTGCCGTTGTGTCGCGCGTTGTGGAAACCTCCTCGGGGTGGCCGGTGCTGGATCAGGCGGCGCTGGCGGTGCTGGATGGCATCGACAAGCTGCCGACGCCACCGCAGCAGCTTGGTCGCGACCGGATCACGATGATCGTGCCGATCAACTATCGGTTCAGATAGACACAGTCCGGCGTTATGTCGGCAATCGTCCGGCACCCGGCCAGCACCATCGTGACCTCCAGTTCGTCCCGCAACATCCGCAACACATGGCTTGCCCCCTGTGCGCCGCCCGCCGCCAGCCCCCACATCACCGGTCGCCCAACCAGAACGGCGACAGCCCCCAGTGCCAGCGCCTTGAAAATATCCGCGCCGCGCCGGATACCGCTGTCCATAAGCACCGGCACGTCCCCTTTCACCTCTGCCACGACGCCGGGCAGAACCGAAATTGCCGAAGGCACCCCGTCCAGCACGCGCCCCCCGTGGTTCGAGACCACAATCCCGGCGGCCCCCGACGCCACAGCCAATGCGGCGTCCGCAGGTGACAGGATGCCCTTCAGGACGACCGGCAAAGTCGCGTTGCGGCACAACCACGCGACATCGTCCCAGTTGGGCAAAATATGGGCGACACGGTCGAACAACATGGATTCATCGGGACGCAAGGGGGCAAATCCGGGCCACGCGGCATCGCAGAGATTGACCGCCGCGACATCGCCGGGCAGCCGGAAACCCGCCGCGATTTCGCGGTCGCGGACACCGTTCACCGGCGCATCGACGGTCAGCACCAGCGCCGCGAACCCGGCGCGCCTTGCCCGATCTGCCAGCGCCAGTGTCGACGTGCGTCCGGCCTGCCAGTAAAGCTGGAACCAGGCGCAATTGCCCTCGCCCGCACTTTGGACGTCTTCCATCGCCGTCGCGGACTGCGCGCTCAGGATCATGCCGACCCCCTGTGCCGCTGCGGCCTGTGCAGTGGCACATTCCCCCCGTGGCGACAGAAGCGTCTGATAGGCGACAGGCGCGACCAGCACAGGGCAGGACAGGCGAGAGCCAAGAACCCGGACCGCCGTTCCACCACCGCGCACATCCCGCAGCACGCGGGGTAAAATGGCGATCCGGTTGAAATCCCGCCGATTGGCGGCCAGCGTCAGCTCGTCCCCCGCGCCACCATCGAAATAGGCGCGGTGGGCTGGGTCAAGGCGGTCGTGCGCCGCGATGCGGTATGCGTCGATTGTCGAAGGTGTCTTGGGCATATTTTCCCTCGCTGGCAGGGACTTGGCCTGCATCTGTCCTGAGGGAACGGGATGCCACACTTATTTCTGACAGAAAAGATCGGAATTGACAAATCTGATTCTTTTTGTCAGGTAACAGGTGCTGATCCGACACCACGGGATTAGCCGTCTGGACAATATTTTTATGGAAATGCCGATGAGACCCGAGACATCCGACCATGATCCGGAAAGCCGGCGTGCGCCCCCCTTTGCCATGAAAACCGCAGCCGGCGCGGGGTGCGCCGTCACATCGTCATCCCAACCGGGTGGATCATCGCTGCGCGGGGCAAAGGCCGGACAGCGCAGGACAGAGCGCCCGACATGATAGACAGCCCCCCCAAAGACCTTTGCGGCGCTGGCTCGGTGCTGCTGCCGACATATCAAGCCCGCCGACTGACGAAAGACGGCGATCAGGCCTATATTGTGCTTGATGGTCAGGTCTATACGCTGCGCATCACGCGCGCCGGAAAGCTGATCCTGACGAAATGATCCGTGGTTGCGGTGAACCAAAAGCCGGGTGGCGGGTGGCTTTGTGATCCAGGCAAATGCCTTATGACCGGGATGCAATGCCCCCGCGACCCGACATCCGAACACGGCGACCCGATCACGCGCACCCCGCCTCGGGAGCGTGTAGTTTCAGCTGTTGCGCAGCCTGCGGCGCGGATATTTTCAGAACAAAGACAAGGGGCTAGTCGCGCAGAACGGCGCCGGGGTTCATGATGCCATTCGGGTCAAGTGCCGTCTTGATCGCCCGCATCGTGGCGAGTTTTGCCGGATCGCCGTATTTTTCCAGATCGGCGACCTTCAACCTGCCGATGCCGTGTTCCGCACTGACAGAGCCGTCCATCGCGTCGACAAGATCATGCAGAACCTCTTTGACCTTTGGCCGGATCGCATCGTAGTCGCTGCGGTGTTTGCCCTTCACGGGGAAGACATTGTAATGCAGGTTGCCATCCCCCAGATGCCCGAAGCAATTGATCCGGAAGGTGCCGATCTGCGCCAGGGCCTGACCCGCGCGGATGATGAATTCCGCGATCCGGCCCATCGGCAGCGCGATGTCCTGCGACGAGACAGACCCGATCCGGCGGTTTGCCTCGGGGATGCTTTCGCGGACCTGCCAAAAGCTTTGGCGTTGCGCCCCTGACTGGGAAATCACGCCATCGCTGACCAGACCGCGCGCGTGGGCCTCTATGAAGAGCTGCTCCAGCGCATCGCTGACCTCCAGCCCCATGGGAAGGCCGACGTCGATCAGCACCGTCCATTCGGGCGGGGTCTGGAACGGAAGGCGGACCTCTGGCATCACCTCTGCCAGAAACTCCATGCTTTGGCGGTGGATGATTTCAAATGCGGATACGCTATCGCCCATGCGGTCACGCGCCAGCGCCAGCAGCTCTAGCGCCGCCTCGGGGTCGGGAACGATCAACATTGCGGCACCGGTTCCGACGGGCTGCGGGAACAGTTTCAGCGAGGCCGCCGTGATGATCCCCAACGTCCCTTCGGCCCCGATCATCAGATGGCGCAAATCATAGCCCGTGTTGTTCTTGCGCAGCCGCGACAGGCCGTTCCAGATTTGGCCGTCAGGCAGCACCACCTCCAACCCGAGGCACAGATCGCGGGTGTTCCCGTAGCGCAGAACGTTCACACCGCCGGCGTTCGTCGCAAGATTTCCACCGATCCGGCAGGACCCTTCGGACGCCAGCGACAGCGGGAACAGCCGGTCAACGCCGATCGCGGCGGATTGAATGTCTTGCAGGATCGCGCCCGCCTCGGCCACCAGCACGTTTTCATTGGGATAGATGTCGCGGATCGCGGTCATGCGTTCCACCGTCAGGATCACAGGCGTCGGCCCACCGGGAAAGATCTGGCCACCGACCAGCCCGGTTCCGCCCGCATAGGGCACGATCCCTACCCGCGCGTCGTTGCAGGCCCGCACAACCGTGGCAACGTCCTGCGCATTGGCGGGCGCCACCAGAAGTGCCGTGGTCCCGGCATACCGGCCACGCGGCTCCTCGAGGTATTTCGGAGTGACCTCGCGGAAGGCGTCGGCGGGCAGAAGACTGCGCAGATGGGTCTCGAACGCCGGAGTAACGGGGTTTAGCATGGCGGCTCCTTTAGCGTCAGGATGAGGCTTGGCTGCAGCTGGCGCGTCAACCAAGGGAATGCGGTAGGGGTCAGGTGCCCGCGTCGGTGCGCCCGCGCCTGTCGTTGCGGATATTGGCGTAGAGAACATGGGTGCGCCACCGTCCGTTGATCTGCAAATAGCTTTGCGCGACGCCCTCGTATTTGAAGCCGGATTTTTCCAGAACCCCGCGCGATGCGATGTTTTCGGGCAGACAGGCCGCCTCGATCCGGCTGAGGTCCATCGTGTGAAACGCGTAATGGGTCACCGCCTCGATGGCTTCGCGCATGAATCCCTGCCGCGCAAAACCCGCACCGATCCAATAGCCCAGCGTTCCGGCCTGCGCGGGACCGCGGCGGATATTGTCAAGCGTGATCGCCCCCAGAACCGCATCGTCGCCCCGGCGCGTTACGAACAAAGGCATGGCGGACCCGTTGGAAATGGACCGCTGCGCCCAGTAAACGCGGTTGGTAAAGGCCTTGCGGCTTAGGTGATCTGCCGCCCAGCCCGGTTCCCATGGGATCAGGAAATCGGCGCTGTCACGACGGACATCTGCCCAGTCGCGATAGTCGGAATGCTGTGGCGGGCGCAGGCTAAGCCGGTCCGTTTCGATCCTGACCTTGCGCCGCCGCGTTAGCATCAGGCAGCAAGCCGCCCGCGCAATTGTTCCAGTGTCGGGGCCTGATCGACAGGGCCATAAAGCGCAAGCGCCGCCGCCCCGCCCACCATCTGCCCCGCGAAATCCTTGACATCGCGGGTTGTGACGGCGTCGATCCGTTCGATGGTTTCGGCCAAATCGGGGACGCGCCCCCAGATGGCAATCATCCGCGCCAGACGCTCCGCCCGACTGGACGGGCTTTCCAGCCCCATCAGCAGACCGGCCTTCATCTGGGCGCGGGCGCGGGCGACCTCGGCATCGGACATATCGTCGGCAGAGCGTTTCAGCTCGTCCATGGTCAGATCCGCCAACTCGCCGATCTGGTCGGCGCTGGTGCCCGCATAGATCGTCGTGCAGCCCGTGTCCTCGTAGGCACCGGCCTGGGCGAAGATCGTATAGCACAGGCCGCGCTTTTCGCGGACCTCCTGAAACAGACGCGACGACATGCCGCCGCCGAACGCGGTCGAGAAAATCTGGCTCGTGTAGATGCCGGTGTCGCGATAGCTTGGCCCCTCAAAGGCCAGTGCGAAATGCACCTGCTCCAGCGATTTGACCTCGCGGCGCTCTCCGGTTCGGAACTTGGCCGATGTGACCTGAAGGCTGGTCGAGGACGGCAGATGGCCGAACAGTTTTTCCGCCTCGCGCACCAGCGTGTCGTGATCCACGGCACCGGCGGCGGACAGGATCATCTGACCTGCGCCATAGCGTTCGCCCACAAAACCCGACAGATCCTGGCGGCTGAAGCTGCTGACGCGCTCTGCCGGGCCCAGAATGGTGCGGCCGATCGGTTGCTCGGGGTAGGATACCTCTTGCAGCCAGTCAAAGATGATGTCGTCGGGCGTATCCAGCGCCTGACCGATTTCCTGCAAGATCACGCCACGCTCGACCTCGATCTCTTTCGGGTCGAACACGGGGTTCAGCACGATATCGGCGATGACATCCAGCGCCAGCGGCACATCGTTTTCCAACACGCGGGCATAATAGGCGGTCATCTCGCGGCTGGTGTAGGCGTTGATATAGCCGCCCACATCCTCGATCGCCTCGGCGATTTCCAGCGAGGTCCGCCGCGCCGTACCCTTGAACGCCATATGTTCCAGAAAATGGGCGATGCCATTCTGCTCGATGCGTTCATGGCGGCCACCCGCCTGCACCCAGATACCGATAGAGGCGGATTGCAGGCCGGGCATATGTTCGGTCACAACGCGGAATCCGTTGGACAATGTGTGTAATTGCACGCTCACGAGGCGATGCGCTCCTTGATCAGGGTTTCGAGTTCGCTCAGGTCGTTGCCGACCCGCGTCACACGTTCGGCACGCTCATATAAGTCCGCCATGCGCGATGGCAAGGGCGGGCGCTGTCCGCAGGCCGCCTCGACCGCGTCGGGAAACTTGGCGGGATGTGCTGTTGCCAGCGTAATCATCGGCACGGCACTTGTGCCGATGTCTTCGGCCACCTTCACCCCTGTGGCTGTATGCGGGCAGAGGATTTCGCCGGTCTGCGCAAAGATGCGTGCGATCGTCGCCTTGGTGTCTTCCTCTGACGAGCGTCCGCTGGCAAATGTGTCTTGCAGCATTTCCAGCGCACCTTGTGACACGGTAAACCCGCCGGTTTTCAATTCCGACATCAGCTGTGCCACGGCAGATCCGTCCCGCCCGTAAGCGTCGAACAACGCGCGTTCAAAATTGGACGAGACCTGAATATCCATCGACGGGCTGATCGTGGGCGTCACACCTTCGGTCTTGTAGGCGCCCGTCGTCAGACAGCGATGCAGAATGTCGTTTCGGTTGGTCGCGACCACCAGCTTTTCAATCGGCAGGCCCATCTTTCTGGCAATGTAGCCCGCAAAGATGTCGCCGAAATTGCCGGTCGGCACAGTGAAACTGACGGGGCGCAGGGGGCTGCCCAGCGACACGGCGGACGAAAAGTAATACACGACCTGCGCCAGAACCCGCGCCCAGTTGATAGAGTTGACGCCGGCAAGGCGCACGCCGTCGCGGAATTCGAAATCGTTGAACATATCCTTCACACGGGCCTGACAATCGTCGAAATCCCCGTCCACGGCCAAGGCATGAACGTTCGCCTCCGACGGTGTGGTCATCTGGCGGCGCTGCACCTCTGACACGCGGCCATGCGGATACAGGATGAACACATCCACCGCATCAAGACCGCGAAACGCCTCGATCGCGGCGCTGCCCGTATCGCCAGAGGTCGCACCCACAATCGTCACCCGCTCGCCAGAGCGGTTCAGCGCAAACTGGAACATCTGGCCTATCAGCTGCATCGCGAAGTCTTTGAACGCCAGCGTCGGACCGTGGAACAGTTCCAGCAGGAAATGGTTCGGGCCAAGCTGCACCAAAGGCGCGCGGGCGACGTGGCCGAAACCGGCATAGGTGCGCGCCAGAATGCCGGTAAATTCGGCGTCGGTGAACGTGTCGCCGATGAACGGCTTCATCACGCGGAACGCGATCTGCTCGTAGGTCATCCCAGCCATCTCTGCGATCTCTGACCGCGACAGCGTGGGAATGGTTTCCGGCACATAAAGCCCGCCGTCGCGGGCAAGCCCCGTCAGCATCGCCTGTTCGAATGTCAAAACCGGCGCCGTGCCCCGTGTCGAGATATACCGCATGAATCCTGCCCTTAAACCGCTTGCCGCCTGATACGCCACAGAAGGAACCCTGTCATCCCCAACCAGACCACCGCCAAGGAATACCATGTGATTGCGTAGTTCAAGTGGTCGTTAGGAATACCCGCGCCATCAATCGGCAGCGGTGTAATCACGCCACCATCCGGCCCCTGACGCGCCACGATCAGCACCGGCTCCGTATCCAGCGCCGCAGCCATCGCGGGCAGATCACGGGCGAACCAGATGTTTTTGCCAAGGTCGGGCGCAGGGGTATAGCCGTCCACCTCGACCGGCCACAACAGGTTGCCGGTAAAGGTCACCGGACCGGTTGGCAGCGCTGGCAATTGGTCCTCGACCAGCATGAACCCGCGATCCACCAGAATGCGGCGGTCACCGACCGTCAGCGGCGATATAATGCGGTAGCCCGCCCCGATCTGCTTCTGGCTGACCAGAACGCGGATGTAGGCGGGATCAAGAACGCCTGTCACGGCGACCGGCAGATACTGATCTGCCGTTGCATCCGGCGCGTCGGGCAAGGCGACAGGGGCCGCCACCATCCGCGCGTCGATCTCTGCCAGAAGGCTTTGCTTCCACGCCAGGCGCTGCATCTGCCATGTGCCCAGCCAGACCAGAATGGCCGCGCCAATCAGCCCGAACAGCAGGGGAACAATCATACGCGTGGTCATTTGCGGCACCTTTCAAATGGAAAAGCGCGCGCCCTCGGGCCCGCGCTTTGTGTTTTATTTGGGCATCTGCCGGTCTGGCATATGCGCCCCGGTATCAGGCGCCCCAGATGTAGACGGCCCCGAACAGGAACAACCAGACAACATCCACAAAATGCCAGTACCAGGCCGCAGCCTCGAAGCCGACGTGGCGTTCTGGCGTAAAGTGCCCTTTCAACGCACGCATCAGGCACACGAACAAGAAGATCGTGCCGATGATGACGTGGAACCCGTGAAAGCCGGTCGCCATGAAGAAGTTCGCGCCATAGATGTTGCCCGAGAACCCGAAGGTCGCGTGGCTGTATTCGTAGGCTTGGAACACCGTGAACACCGCACCCAGAACAATCGACAGAATCAGGCCGTTCACCAGATCCTTGCGGTTGTTTTCGTGGACCAGCGCGTGGTGCGCCCAAGTGGCCGCCGCGCCAGAGCATAGCAGGATCAGCGTGTTTATCAGCGGCAGGTGGAACGGGTCGAAGGTTTCGATCCCTGCTGGCGGCCAAACACCATCAACCGCAGGAGAGTTCGGGCCCATCGGATACATGGCGTGCTTGAAAAAACTCCAGAACCATGCCGAAAAGAACATCACTTCGGACATGATGAAGAAGATGAAGCCATAGCGCAGACCGATGCGGACAACCGGTGTGTGGTCGCCCTGCTCGCCTTCGGTGACCATTTCCGACCACCAGCCGAACATGACGTAGGCCACCATGGCAAAGCCGATCAGCAAGACCCAAGGGCCGCTGTCGTGAAAGAACAACACCGCGCCGAACAGCATGATGAAGCCCCCCAGCGCACCCAGAAGCGGCCAGAGTGAGGGAGTTAGAATGTGGTAGTCGTGGTTTTTTTCATGCGCCATGTGCGATCCCCTGTTGGGACTTAGTTAACGGGTGCCAAAGGAACAGACAAGGAGGCCTGTTCGACGGGCAATTCGGTTTCGTGGAACGTGTACGACAGAGTGATCTCTTTGACAAACTTTGCATCGCGATCAGTTACGATTTCCGGGTCCACATAGAAAGTGACGGGCATTTGCACCCGCTCACCGGGTTGAAGCACCTGCATGTTAAAGCAGAAGCAGTCAATCTTTGTAAAATAATAGCCCGCGCTGAACGGCGCGACATTATAGCTGGCCGTGCCTGCGATGGCATGGTCGGTCGGGTTATAGGCCTCATAGAACGCAAGGCCGGTCTCGCCGATCCGCAGTTCCATGCTCGGCTGAACCGGCTTGAACTCCCATTTCATATCCCTGTCGATATTCGCATCGAAGCGGATCTTGACGGTGCGGTCCAGAATCACGTCCGACCCGGTCGAGGCGGTATTGGTAAAGCCGCCAAATCCGGTGACGCTGCAAAACCAGTTGTAGAACGGCACCGATGCCCAGGCCAGCGCGCCCATCAGTACGACAACCGACACCGCCTGTGCCGCCGTTTTGTTCTTCGGGTCCATTGCCATCAGTTCGTTACCCCCGTCGCCTCGCGCGCGGCCTCTGTCACGTTGGTGTTCGTGACCTTGACCACGGTCAGCCCGAAAACGATCGCTACAAAGCCGGCAAGCACCAGACCAAGGCCCAGATTTCGGCTGAACCGACGGGTGTGCAATTCGTGTTCTTTACCCAGTGCCATTAGAAAATTCCCGAACCGGAGCTGCGCAAAGCCGCATCCGCCAAAAGCGCACCGAAGTGCAAAAAGAGATACAGAAGCGAAAAGCGGAAGAACGCCTTTTCGACCTTGTAATCGTCGGCATCGGCTGCAGCGTCGTTCCGGCGCCAGATCTGCACGGCCCCCTTCAGGAACCACAGGTTCAGCGCGACAGCCGTGACCAGATAGACCGGCCCACCGATCGAGGTGAATGCGGTGCCGATGGCAATCGGCGCCAGCAGCACGGTATAGGCCAGAATGTGGTTCCGCGTCACCTTGCGCCCGTGGGTCACGTTCAGCATCGGCACACCGGCATCGGAATAATCCGATTTCATGAACAGGGCCAACGCCCAGAAATGCGGCGGCGTCCACATGAAAATCACCATGAACATCAGAACCGCTTCAACCGATACGCCACCCGTGGCCACAGCCCAGCCGATCATCGGCGGAAAGGCACCCGCCGCGCCGCCGATCACGATGTTCTGCGGGGTCAGGCGCTTTAGCCAGATCGTATAGACGACGGCGTAAAAGAAAATCGTAAAGGCCAGCAGGCCCGCCGCGACAATATTCGAGGCAAGCCCCAGCATGACGACCGAAAAACCGGCCAGCGCCATACCGACGCCCAGCGCCTCGCGGGCCTCGACCTTGCCCGAGGGCACGGGCCGCGATTTGGTCCGGCGCATCAGCGCGTCGATATCGGCATCCCACCACATGTTCAGCGCGCCAGAGGCACCGCCACCCACCGCGATAAACAGGATCGACGCGAAACCAACCATCGGGTGCACGGGAACGGGGGCGACCAGAAGACCGACCAAAGCGGTAAACACCACCAGCGACATCACGCGCGGCTTCAACAGCGCAAAGTAATCGCCGAATCCGGCCTCGCCGGTGTCCACGCCTGTTTGGGTATAGATGCTGGTGTCGGTCATTGGTGGCCCTCTGGTAAAGCGGGCCGCGGGGATACGCGGCCCTGCCTTCTAGATCAGTTGTTCGATGCGACGGTCAGCGGCGCGGGCGTGCCCGCATATTCCGCAATCGCGCCTTGCAGCCATGCGTCATAAGCTTCCTGGCTGACGACCTTGACGGTGATCGGCATATAGGCGTGGTCCTTGCCGCACAGCGCGGAGCACTGGCCAAAGTATACGCCTTCTTTTTCAGGACGGAACCACAGTTCCGACAGGCGGCCCGGAACGGCGGACAGCTGCACGCCGAAGGCTGGCATGAACCATCCGTGGATCACATCGGACCCCGTGGTGGTCACGATGACGGTCTTGTTCACAGGCAGAACAAGCGCTGTATCGGTGGCCAGCAGATATTCGTCGTCGGCATAGCCGTTCGCGGCCAGCTCTTCGCGGGGCAGAAGGAAGCTGTCAAAGCCGAACTGGCTGTCGACATACTCGTAGCTCCAGTACCACTGGTTGCCAGTCACCTTGATATGGATGTCCCCTTCGGGGATTTCCTGCTGCTTGAACAGGATAGGCAACGAGAACGCGCCGATAAACACCAGAATGACAACAGGAACGATGGTCCATGCCACTTCAAGCGGAGAATTGTGGGTGAACGTCGCAGGCTTCGGGTTGGTTTTGCTGTTATACCGCACGGCGATATAGGCCAGCAGTAGGCAGACGAGAACCACGATCGCGATGATAATCACGTTGATGAACCCGTCCAGCCACTGCAACTCGCGCGCTGTTTCAGTTACGGCCAGCTGAAAGCCGGTGCCGCCAGGCTGGGGCTTGCCGATTGTTTCCAGCCCCCGAAGGCTGTCCTGCGCAATTGCTGCACCGGCAAAGACTGTGGCTGTCGCTGCGGCCCAGAGGCCCGAAATCTTGGTCAAAAGTCGCATGTTCATTTCCTGTTCGCATACTGGCGGCGGCTACCGCCCACGAGGGCCCCATCCGGTGTCGGACGGAATCCCATTGTGTCCCGCGCGTTTGAAACCATATTACAGGTGTCGGAACAAGCAGTTCATGCGCGGCATTCAGCCGCTTGTGCCATATTGGGCCGAAAAACCGGAGTTTTTTTAGATGCCAGCAGATCGCTTTCGCCCGTTTGACACCGACCTTGACCAGGACCGCGCCCTTTCACTGCTTCGTGAAGCCACGCATGGCGCCGATGACGGAGAGCTTTTTCTGGAGCGGCGCCGCTCCGAAGGGCTGGTCTTCGACGACGGCCGGGTCAAAACGGCAAGCTATGACGCATCCGAAGGCTTCGGGCTGCGCGCCGTCCGAGGAGAGACCGCCGGATACGCCCATTCCAGCACCCTGACGGAATCCGCGCTGAAACGTGCCGTGGAAACCGCGCGGCTTGCCGTGGGTGCGGGCGGCGGCACCATCGCCTCTGCCCCGCAGGCGACCAACCAAAGACTTTACACCGACAACGACCCGATGGACGACGCGGTGTTTTCCGTGAAAATCGACACGCTGCGCGAGATCGACGCATACGCCCGCGCGCTCGATCCGCGGGTCATTCAGGTCTCGGCGACTCTGGCCGCATCCATTCAGGAGGTCGCGATCCTGCGGCCCGAGGGGCATCTGGTCACCGACACCCGCCCTATGACGCGTCTGAACATCAGCGTGATCGTCGAGGCCAACGGTCGCCGCGAAAGCGGGTCGATGGGCGGCGGCGGGCGCACCGGCCTGACGGGTCTGATCGACAGCGCCCACTGGCAGGCCACCGCAAAAGAGGCGCTGCGCATCGCGCTGGTGAACCTTGACGCCATCCCCGCCCCTGCGGGCATGATGGATGTGGTGCTTGGCGCGGGCTGGCCCGGTATTTTGCTGCACGAGGCCGTGGGCCATGGCCTTGAAGGCGATTTCAACCGCAAGAATACAAGCGCGTTCTCTGGCCTGATCGGCAAACAGGTCGCCGCCAAGGGTGTGACCATTCTGGACGACGGCACGATTCCCGACCGCCGCGGGTCTATCACCGTCGACGACGAAGGCACGCCAAGCGCGCGCAATGTGCTGATCGAGGACGGCATCCTGGTCGGCTACATGCAGGACCGCCAGAATGCCCGCCTGATGGGGGTCGCTGCCACCGGAAACGGGCGGCGCGAAAGCTATGCTCATGCGCCGATGCCGCGCATGACCAACACCTATATGCTGGGCGGCGACGCGAACCCGGCCGACATCATCGCGGACCTGAAAGACGGGATCTATGCCGTAGGCTTTGGCGGCGGTCAGGTGGATATCACCAACGGCAAGTTCGTGTTCAGCTGCACCGAGGCCTACCTTGTAAAGAACGGCAAGATCGGCGCGCCGGTCAAAGGTGCCACGCTGATCGGTGACGGCCCCGCCGCGATGAAACAGATCCGCGCCATCGGCAACGACATGGCGCTGGACCCCGGCATCGGCAATTGCGGCAAGGCGGGCCAATGGGTGCCCGTGGGCGTGGGCCAGCCCACATTGCTGATCGGCGGGCTGACCGTCGGCGGTTCGGCCACGTAAGGACGGTTTCGATGAAAGGCATGATTGACCAGTTGGGCGATACGCTTCGGGGCAAACGCCTGCCGCTGGACCATATACCCGTGGTTGATCTGGCACCGCTTTTGTCGGGCGAAAACACCGACCGGATGGCACAAGACATCCGGTCGGCGCTGTCCAACATCGGTTTTTTCTATGTGCGGAACCACGGTGTAACCGACGGGTTGATCGAGCGCGCCTTCGCCGCGTCAAAATCGTTCTTCGACCTGCCGCTGCCCGAAAAGATGGCGCTGCACATCTCAAAGTCGGGCGAGGCCCTGCACGGCTACACCGAGACATTCGGAGAGAACACAGACCCTGCCCGCACCAAAGACCTGAAGGAGATCTTCGACCTTGGCCGCCCCGCACGGGACGGCCTGACGCGACCCTTCTTTGGCCCGACGCCATGGCCCGACGCGCTACCGGAGTTTGAGACGGTGATGATGCAATACCACACCGAACTTCTGGCCCTTGCCCGTCGCATACTGTCGGGCATCGCCCTGTCCCTGACCCTGCCGCGCGATTATTTCGAGCCGATGATGCAAGAGCCCGTCGGCATCCAGCGCCTTTTGCACTATCCGCCGCAAAACGCGGTCAAGGATGACAGCATGATCGGGATCGGGGCCCATACCGACTATGGCTGTCTGACGATTCTGGCGCAGGATGACGTGGGCGGATTGCAGATCATGAACCGCGATGGCGAATGGATCGACGCGCCCCCGATTCCCGACACCTTTGTCATCAACATCGGCGACATGATGCAGCGGCTGACAAATGACGTCTATCTGGCGAATCTGCACCGTGTCATCAACGTATCGGGGCGGGAAAGATACTCGATTCCATTATTTTTCGATGTCGATTACCAGACGGTCTTTGCCCCTCTGGAGGTCTGCACATCGCCTCAAAACCCCGCAAAATATGATCCGATCATGTGCGGGGCGCATAAATGGGCGCGGTATTCGGCCAGCTATCCACACCTGAATCCAAAACAGGCGATTTCGTTTACTCCGTCTTAACTGTCTTTCGCACATGGTGGCTCTGCAAGCAGATGGAGCCACGATGGCCGAAACCCACTTTTCTTCCACTCACCCCCCACTCCCACCCACCACGGAAGAAATCCGGTTGTCGTGGCTCCGATTAATCCGCTCGCGGCGGGTCGGCCCCACAACGTTTCACCGCCTCATGGCGGAACATGGCACGGCAAAGGCCGCGTTGGACGCCCTGCCAGAGGTCGCTCGCGAAGCGGGCGTCACCGGCTACACCGTCTGCCCTGAAGGTGTTGCACTTGCCGAACTGAAGGCCGCCAAAACCGCAGTTGCCCGCATGGTCTGCCATGGCGACCCCGCCTACCCCGCAGCCCTTTACGATATACCCGACGCCCCCCCGATCCTCTGGGCGATGGGGGATGTTTCCCTTTTGTCGCGCCCGATGGTGGCTCTGGTCGGGGCGCGAAACGCGTCCAGTCTGGGAACGCGCATGGCCAAGGCGCTGGCCACCGGCCTGTCAGACGCGGGGATTGTCGTGACCTCCGGCCTTGCGCGCGGGATCGACACTGCGGCCCATCTTGCGGCCCTGCCCAAAGGGACGGTCGCGGTGATGGCGGGCGGCGTCGATGTGATCTATCCGACGGAAAACACTCCGCTTGCCGAAAAGATCGCCGCAATCGGCCTGCGTCTGTCCGAACAACCCATGGGGATGTCCCCGCAGGCGCGGCATTTCCCGACCCGTAACCGCATCATATCGGGCCTGTCCCAAGCGGTTGTTGTGGTCGAGGCGGCGGCGAAATCCGGCAGCCTGATCACCGCGCGCAACGCGCTGGATCAGGGGCGCGATGTGCTGGCGGTGCCGGGCCACCCCTTCGATGCGCGTGCCGCCGGTTGCAATATGCTGATCCGCGATGGCGCAACGCTTGTCAGGGGGATCGGCGATGTTCTGGATGCCATTCGCCAGCCGGACCCGCGACAAGCCACGCTGGCCCTGCCAGCGCCCGAACCGCAAAAACCCAGCCCCCCCAAACGAAGCTTGGCGGACACCGCCGCGCTTCACAGCCAGATCCTGTCGCGCCTTGGCCCGTCGCCCGTGGCAGAGGACCAGCTGATCCGCGACCTGAAAGTCCCCGCCTACAGCGTGGCACCCGCCCTGCTCAATCTGGAGCTTGAAGGCAAGATCATCCGCCAATCCGGCGGGCTTTTATCACTGGTCCATTAGCACCCCTGCCACCCTGCATTGACATTCCGGCCTAAGGCACCACATCTTGCGCGGCCATTGCATTACCGCGAGTCGGAAGGAATTTCATGCCAGTTGTTGTTGTAGAATCGCCAGCCAAGGCCAAGACAATCAACAATTATCTGGGGAAAGACTTTGTTGTTCTGGCCTCTTACGGCCATGTGCGCGACCTGCCCCCGAAGGATGGATCGGTCGACACAGACAACGATTTCGACATGAAATGGGAAATCGCGAACGACAGCAAGAAGCACGTCAAAGCCATCGCAGACGCCCTGAAAAACGACAATGTCCTGATCCTCGCGACCGACCCCGACCGCGAGGGAGAGGCGATTTCGTGGCACCTGCAAGAGGCCCTGACCGCCCGCAAGGCGATCAAGAAAGACACCGCCGTCAGCCGCGTGGTGTTCAACGCGATCACCAAATCCGCCGTGACCGAAGCGATGAAAAATCCGCGTCAGGTGGACCAGCCGCTGGTCGATGCCTATCTGGCCCGCCGCGCGCTGGACTATCTGGTGGGCTTTAACCTGTCGCCCGTTCTGTGGCGCAAACTGCCCGGTGCAAAATCGGCGGGGCGGGTGCAGTCGGTCTGTCTGCGCCTGATCGTCGAGCGCGAGATGGAGATCGAGGCATTCAAGAACCGCGAATACTGGACGGTCAAGGCAGTCCTGCAAACCCCGCGCGGTCAGGAATACGAGGCACGACTGACGGTTCTGGCTGGCAAGAAGCTGGAGAAATTCGACATCGTGAACGCCACGCAGGCCGAGATTGCCGTGCAGGCCATCACCTCGCGCGATTTGATCGTCAAATCGGTCGAGGCGAAACCGGCCACCCGCAACCCCTCGGCCCCGTTCATGACCTCGACCCTGCAACAAGAGGCCAGCCGCAAATTCGGCATGGGCGCACGCCAGACGATGAGCACCGCGCAGCGCCTCTACGAGGCCGGGTATATCACCTACATGCGGACCGACGGCATCGATATGGCCCCCGAGGCCGTGACAGCCGCCCGCACCGAGATCACCACACGCTACGGCAAAGAGTTCATCCCTGACAGCCCGCGCATCTATAAAAACAAGGCGAAGAACGCGCAGGAAGCCCACGAATGTATCCGCCCGACGGAAATGTCGGTTGACGCCTCCGCGCTGAAAACCACCGATGCCGACCAGCGCAAGCTGTATGACCTGATCTGGAAGCGCACGCTGGCCAGCCAGATGTCCGCAGCCCGCATGGAACGCACCACGGTCGATGTCGGCAGCGCCGATGGGCAGATCGAAATGCGCGCGACCGGTCAGGTTATGTTGTTCGAAGGCTTTATCAAGGTCTACGAAGAAGGCCGCGACGACAGCGTTCTGGACGACGATGACGGCGCGCGCCTGCCACAGATCGCCCGTGGCGAGCCCACCAAAAAGGGCGCCATCACGCCCGAGCAGCATTTCACACAGCCCCCGCCCCGCTACACCGAGGCGACGCTGGTCAAACGCATGGAAGAGCTGGGCATCGGCCGTCCCTCTACCTACGCATCTATCGTCACCACGATTCAGGACCGCGAATATGTCCGCAAGGACAAGAACCGCCTGATTCCCGAGGATAAGGGCCGTCTGGTCACGGCGTTCCTGTCGAACTACTTCCATAAATACGTGGAATACGATTTCACCGCCGATCTAGAGGAACAGCTGGACGATGTCTCGGCTGGAACCCGTGACTACAAAGAGGTCCTGACCCGCTTCTGGCGCGATTTCTCGGCGGCCATCGCTGAGACGTCAGAGCTGCGCATCACGGAAGTCCTTGAAAAAATCAACGATGTTCTGGCCCCGCACATCTTCCCCGCAAAAGAAGACGGCACCGATCCGCGCCTGTGTCCCAATTGCGGCGCGGGCCAGTTGTCGATGCGCACGGCCCGATCCGGCGGTGCGTTTATCGGCTGTTCCAACTATCCCGAATGCAAATACACCCGTCCCTTCGGCCCCCCCGGCATGGAAGAAGACGACGCGGTCGGCCCCGATGGCAAGGTTCTTGGCACCGACGGCGACGATATCATCAGCCTGCGCAAGGGCCGTTTCGGCCCCTATGTGCAACGCGGAGACGTGACCGAAGAACAACCCAAACCGCCCCGCGCCTCTATCCCCAAGGGCTGGTCGCTGGACGACCTTGATCTGGATAAGGCTTTGATGTTGCTGTCTTTGCCGCGCCAGATCGGGCCGCACCCCGACGACGGAGAGATGATCGAAAGCAACATCGGTCGCTACGGCCCTTATGTGAAGCACGGCAAGGTTTACGCAAATATCCCGGATGTTGAAGAGGTCTTTACCATCGGGATGAACCGCGCGGTCGAGGTTCTGGCGCAAAAGGCTGCATCGCGCGGGGGGCGCGGTGCGGCGGTTCCGCCCCTGAAAGAACTTGGCGAACACCCGTCCGATGGCGGCCCGGTCAATGTGATGAACGGACGCTACGGCGCCTATGTCAAATGGGGCAAGATCAACGCGACCCTGCCCAAAGACATCGAACCCGCAGACCTGACGATGGAGCAGGCCGTGGAATTGCTGACGGAAAAGGCCGGCAAGAAGGCTCCGGCGAAGAAACCGGCTGCAAAAAAGCCAGCAGTGAAGAAACCGGCGGCAAAGAAACCCGCCGTCAAAAAGCCGGCAGCGAAAAAGGCTCCCGCCACGAAAGTCGCAACCAAGGCCACAACCAAGGCCGATGCCAAAAACGCCGGTTGACGCTGCCTTCGGCATTCTGGATTATCTGCGCGGGGAATGATTGACATAAGCAATCATTCCCCGCGATACACCTGAAAAGTGAGTTACAGGGGAACGCTCTATGAAAAAGGTTTACGGCACGGCGGCAGAGGCATTGGATGGCCTTTTGTTTGACGGCATGCTTATCGCGGCGGGGGGGTTTGGCCTGTGTGGCATCCCCGAGTTGTTGATTTCGGCGATCCGCGATGCGGGCACGCAGAACCTGACGGTTGCCTCGAACAACGCAGGCGTTGACGATTTCGGTTTGGGGGTCTTGTTGCAGACCAGGCAGGTCAAAAAGATGATGTCCTCCTACGTTGGTGAAAACGCCGAATTCATGCGCCAATACCTGAGCGGCGAGCTGGAGCTGGAATTCAACCCGCAGGGCACTTTGGCAGAGCGGATGCGCGCCGGCGGCTGCGGCATTCCCGGATTTTACACCAAAACTGGCGTCGGCACGGTGATCGCCGAGGGCAAAGAGCACAAGGATTTCGACGGCCAGACCTACATCATGGAACGCGGCATCGTCGCCGATCTGTCGATCGTCAAGGCCTG